>CAZXIQ010000067.1:0-8630 GCA_964640785.1 uncultured Bacteroidaceae bacterium
AACTTGTAACGTTTAGTGTACCGGTGCCACTGAAAATAAGCTGCCCCTCGCTAAAGAAGGTACCTTTCTGGTCTTCGGGCTCGCCGTTGGAGTAAGGAGCATCGGCGTATGTCTCGCCATCGCACAATGTGTTTGTCTTGTTTGTAGCAAGTGTCACATAAATGGTTTTTCCGCTCTGAATGTTTATTGCCGGCCCTTTGGGGTTGGTCAATGACAAGCCGTTAAATGCAAGCTGAAACTTCTTTTCGCTGTAAATTTTCAACGAGCCGTTGCTGCAACTACCTTGAACGCGATAGGCCATTTTGCTGCGTACCGAGTTTATCATAAGATGTGTACCATCTACTATTGTGTAACTCACTTCGTCGAGAATATCGGGAGTAACCGTTACGCCCGTCTCGGTGAAGGTGATATTCAAGACTTTCGATACAGTATAATTCTCGATAAAATCGCCCGACTCGTCTATCAGTTCGTCGGTAATGATTGTCTCGGTTATTTCGCTGTATGAGTTTTTGTCATTGTCATCAAACGCCACACTGAAATTGTCGGTGTATGTAAGAGCTGTGCCCGATGCCGGTTGCACAAAAGAGATGCTGTCTACCTTTTCTGTTGCAAAGCTGCTTACTGCCCCATCCACGAGTTTTATGGCTATGAGCTTTTGCTCGGCATCAAACTCCATCTGATGAGTTTCATCGACAGTGATTGCCTGATATGTGCCGTTGTTGTTGGCTACATAGTATTTATTTTGTGCCTCGACCTGAAAGAATGAGAGCAGGCACAGCGCAAATGTTAATGTCTTTCTCATTTCTTTATTATTTTAACTGTTTGACCATTGGCACGTAGCAGATATATTCCTTTGGGTAGGTTGGCAATGCTTACACTGCCCGCATCGCTACTCTGAATCTCTTTTAGAACCATTGTGCCGCTTACATTGTAGATGGTAATCTCTGCCCCTGCCTCGCAGTTTACTGCAATTTCGTCGGAAGAGATGTATGAAACGAGCTCTTTGCCACCGTTAAAGTCTACTTTGCCGATGCCTGTATAGTCGCCAAAGTATACACGTGAAATATCGCTCATTTCGGCACTTGTGACCGTACCATCCGTCTGCATGATGTTTACGGATGTACCGGCAAAAGTCATGCGTCTGAACTTTTGCAATTCTACCGCCTGCGTCGCATTATCTGTCTTGATGACAATAATATGCTGAGCCGATAGGGGCAGTATTGCAAGAATGAAAATTAATAATATGAATAGTTTTTTCATTGGTCGCTTTCGTTTTTATTATAAGTCGAATGAGTAGCTTGCACCAATGGCGTGTCCTGCGGGCTCGTCATCGTCGTTAGCATTCTGATAGATGTAGAAGAGCGATACAGAATTGTCTTTGTCGATTTTGTAGTCGGCTCCTGCGCGGTAGCGTATCTTGTCGTGGAAACGCCACTCGTCGGCACGTGTGAAAAGTTCGGCCGAGACAAAAGGTTTGATGGGACACTTGCGTATATCCCATTTTACTGTCAAACGCGAACGGAGTGTGGTATTATTCTTTGAGCCTTTGTACTCGGCGTCAGTGTCTACTATTTCCTGAAGATCGCCATCGGCACCTCCTACATACTCCCAACGGTGTTTATCTTCCATTGTTGCTGCCGGATGTGTGTATGTGTACTGCAAACGCTCACGAATAGAAAATTCCAAACGACCAACGTCGAAACTTCCTGTAACAGAAAGATAAAGACGCTCTTTGTTTACACGGTAAGCATTATCGACATTATAATCGTATTTACCCTCTTCGACTACCTCTTTGATTGAGGTTTTTTCGGGCTCATAAGTATTCATGAAGATGTACCCGACATCGGCCTTCAGCCACTGTAAAGGTTTATATGAGAAACTTACGCCCAAAGAACGACGGTCCACAGTTTTAAATCCGTCAATGGTACGAAACTCTCCCTCGAGGCCCAATTTCACTTTATCAGAGATTTTCTTGGACGCATCAATACTTGTCCATACTCCAAAATCGTCATTATCGTCATTAGCAAATGCTTGACTATAAGGCATTGCAGCTATTGCAATTGCCACGGCGCACATGACGCCTTTTTTAATTCTTAATCTTAAATTCATCGCTGGGTGCTTTTGTTAGTTGGTCTACTGAATTCATTCCTTTGCTTGTGGGCTTATAATACATCTTAATAATTGCTGCATCTTTCAAGAAATCAAGGCCGCCCACCTCTACCTTTACAATGTCGAGACCTGTGCGTTTTTTAAGGTCTGCAATAAGTTCTTTTTCTTTATCGGGAGTTATAAGGTTAATATTGTCGTATTTGATAATTTTATACGAGAGGTGTGTGATGAACCAATTACTCTCGCACAGCCATAATGAGAATATGAACAACAGATTGGCTACAATCATTTCCACGAAACTAACCTCCTCGGCTACAAGACCGTTGATGGCACTGACGGCAATGATTACGAAAAGATAAGTCATTTCGCGTATGGCAACCTGCTCGGTACGGTAGCGTATGATACTGAAAATAGCGAAGAGACCAAGAGCAAAGCCTGTCTTTAGCTTAACACCACCCAACAGATATATGAGCAGGAATATACTTATTGCTATGAGCGTGAAGGTGAAAAAATAGTCGCCGCGCTTGCTTTTCGGGTAATAAAAGAAACGAACGATGATACCAACGAACAGCAAGTTCAGAAAGAAGAATGCCAATAGATTCAACGTTCCCGGCAGATTGAATACCGAGCCTGCCATTGCAGATGTGTTGGAAATTGATTCATTCAAGAAGTCGTCACCAAGAGCATTGGCAACAGTGGTGGCGGTATTTACACCCGCAGTCAGCAAAGTAGTTAAGATGTTCATATAACGTTATTTTTTTGTATGTTTTCTAATTTTCGTATCAGGTTCAAACGCTCTTTGAAATTATTGCGTTTGAGGTTTTTATTTGTCAAGGCACAACCTATGCAATATTTGCTGAATCCCGAACGACGTATACGCAATTTTCGGAATATGTCAAGCGAGGGCGAGGGCACATTGCCGTCTCTTTTAAGCTCGATGATTGTTACATGCTCCAATTTTCGTACATCATCGGTAAGCAGATTGTGGAATCTAAGGTTAAAATCGATTGTCAGACGTTCGGTCTTGCCGAAATTCACAAGAGTTATTCTGTTGAAACGATTTTCAATGACCGGGCGTATCTCGTCGAGCTTGTACCACGCATGTTTACCAAGGAAAGGAATAACACGCTCCTGCTCGCGAGGCAGGCTATCGACCGCCTGCACCTCTATACGTTTTTTGTTGGTACGTTTGTGATTGTTTTTGTTTTTCACTTCGAGGAATGTAATTTGAGAATCCTCGTATGTGCGGACACGTATTTTTTCGCGCACCAACTTTCCATTGTGGTGCATAACATACATTTCGTTATCTTTTGTATCGAAATATGTTGTATGATACGAGGCCAACCGCACTCCATCAATCTCTTGAATGTAATATTTACCCTCTACCGCCTGTAAAAACGCTAACAACTGACTGATGGTAGCAACATATTTTGTGTCAGTACGATTCATCAGTTTAATGCCTGACATCTCTTCCAAAGAGATTGGGGGCAGATTGTTTGCTCGCGTAATTATCTGGTCGTTCATGTTCATTTGTAACCCATCAAAAACTTTTCAAAAGGAATTTTATTCCCCCTTATGTTTTATTTTGCAACAACATTATACAATTAAAAATAAATGAAATTTTATTATCATTTACAAAAAGGGTAAAGTTACCTACGTTCGTAACTCAGTTGCAAATATATAAAAAAGATTATATAAAATAACATTTTTCTAAAAAATAATACAAATATGAATTTATTAATACAAAAATATCACCTATTTGTGCATTCAACACAAGAAACTGCACAGTCACGACAACAGAGAGAAAAACAGGCCACCATTATGCAAATTCAAAGAATTTTGTATAATTTTGACGCAACATAGAAATTACACCCATGAATTACATTGACATTATAAACAAATATTACCCCGAAGAGAACGACTGCAAGCGCACACTTGTCAAACATAGCAGAATGGTTGCCGACTTTGCACTGGAAATTGCCGACAAACACCCCGAGCTTAAACTCGACAAAAAGTTCATTGAGGAGGCTGCAATGTTGCACGACATTGGAATATTCCAAACATCGGCACCTGACATAGGCTGCACAGGCGAGGCTCCTTATATATGTCATGGTTACTTGGGCGCGGAACTTCTGAGAAAAGAGGGATTCCCGGCACACGCTCGTGTGTGTGAACGTCACACCGGCACAGGGCTTACAAAAGAGAGAATAGCAGAAAACGGATGGCCGCTACCCATACAGGATTTTCTACCCGAGAGCCCGGAGGAACAAGTAATTTGTTTCGCCGACAAATTCTTCTCAAAAGTCAAATACCTTCACAAGGCACGCACATACCGGCAAGTACTCGACAGCATGGCACGCATTTCGCCGCAATGTGTCGAAAAAGTAAAAGAATGGGCCGAACTTTTCCTATGAAAAAGTTAATATATGTGCTTTTTTGCGCATAAATTTCAAATACTCCTTTTTATTTCGTAATTTTGCCGATTGTACAGAGCGGGATATTCAAATGAAACAAAAAAACAGATTGAATTTCATATTTAAAGCACTGATTATGCTGACAACGATTGCATTTACCATGCGACCGGTTGCAGCATCGTCACCCTCATCTGTCACAACCATGCCCTATGAACAAACATCGGACACAACCACCCGGAAAGATACAATCACGAACGACACAATAAAAATTCAGGCCGACTCGCTTTTAAAATCTCAAAAAGACACCACCGAGAAAAAAGAACCGATAGAGGCCCCCGTATTCTACGAATCGACCGACTCGATGGTGTGGATTATGGGCGGAAACGCCAATCTGTACGGCAACGGAAAGGTAAAATACGAGAATATAGAGCTTGACGCAAGTGTCATATCCATGAACATGGACAGTAGCATTGTACACGCATTCGG
Organism: uncultured Bacteroidaceae bacterium; assembly: GCA_964640785.1. Lineage (GTDB taxonomy): Bacteria > Bacteroidota > Bacteroidia > Bacteroidales > Bacteroidaceae > HGM04593. The sequence continues at coordinate 5,010 of CAZXIQ010000067.1, forward strand.
CAACAAAGACTCACTCGGCAATGTATCGGGACTGCCGGTGTTCAAAGATGGAAACACCCCATACGAGTCGGACAAGATAAAATACAATTTCAAGTCAAAGAAAGGTGTCATAAACAATGTATACACCCAACAAGGCGACGGATACATGATGGGTACAACAGCAAAGAAAGACGACGAAGGGGCATTCTATCTACGAAAAGGCAAATACACAACCTGCGACGCCGAACATCCACACTGGTACATCAACCTTACCCGTGCCAAAGTGCGTCCAAAGAAAGATGCAATTACCGGCCCTGCATACTTTGTGATAGAAGATGTACCGTTGCCCCTTGCAATACCTTTTGGCTTTTTCCCCTTCACAGACAGCTACTCTTCGGGATTCATAATGCCATCGTACGGCGACGACTCGGAACGAGGCTTTTACCTAAAAGACGGTGGTTACTACTTTGCCATAAATGACAGAATGGATTTCAAAGTAACCGGAGAGATATTCACCAAAGGCTCGTGGGGACTGGCAGCAGCCTCGACATACGCACAACGATACAGATATTCGGGCAGTTTCGACTTCAACTATCTTGTAACAAAAGAGGGAGAGAGAAACCTGCCGGACTATGCTGTCGGAAAAAACTTCAGAATACAGTGGAGCCACAGACAGGACAGAAAAGCAAACCCATATAGCAACTTCTCGGCCAGCGTAAACTTCGCGACATCAAGTTACGAAAAATCAAACCTTTACAGCATATACAACCCCATGCTCAGCTCGCAAAGCGTAAGAACATCGAGTGTAAGCTATTCACGAACATTCAGCGAAATAGGCCTTACAATATCATCGACATTCAACGCCTCGCAAAACATACAAGACTCGACCGTCGCACTCACATTCCCCAGTTTAAACATATCACTGGCAAGATTCTACCCGTTCAAGCGCAAAAGAAAGATGGGCGAGGACCGTTGGTACGAAAAAATATCACTATCGTACAACGGACAAATGAGCAACAGCATCAACACTAAAGAGGACAAAGTTTTTAAATCGAGTTTAATAAAAGACTGGCGCAACGGATTCAAGCACAACATACCCATAAGCGCAACATTCCAACTATTCGACTATATAAACATCACACCAAGCTTCAATTACACCGAGCGTTGGTACGCATATAAAGTAAACCAAGAGTGGAACGAAAATACCATGCGAGCCGAGCGCGACACAGTCTATGGCTTTAACCGAGTGTACAACTACAACATGTCGTTAGGCATGAACACCACGCTATACGGATTCTACCAACCGGCAGGATTTATGAAAAACAGCCGCGTCCACACAGTGCGCCACGTCTTTAAGCCGACAATATCTTTCAGCTACGCCCCCGACTTTGGAGCATCGCATTACGGATATTACGACTCATACACCTACACCGACGAAGATGGCGAAGTGCATCTGGTACAATACTCGCCCTACTCCTCGTCGCTATACGGAGTTCCGGGACGCGGAAAGACCGGTAGCATCAGTTTCGACGTAAGCAACAACGTGGAAATGAAGTGGCGCACAAAATCCGATTCACTGAAAAAAGTCAGCATCATCGACGAATTAGGTGCAAGCCTCTCCTACAACCTTGCCGCCAAACAGAAACAATGGAGCAACCTCAACACCCGTCTGCGCTTGAAACTATCAAAGAGCTACACATTCAGCCTCAACGCCACATGGGCAACATACGCATACACATTCAACAAAAACGGACAAGTGGTCGAGGGCAATAGAACAGAATGGTCATACGGACGTTTCGGACGTTTCCAAGGAATGAGCCAGAACCTATCGTACACATTCAACAATAAAACATTCTCAAGGTTTAAATCACTCTTCGGCTCTAACAAAAAAGAGGAAGAAGAAAAGCAGGAAGTAACACAAGAAGATATTGCTGCAAAAGCACAAGCCAACAGAGCATTGGCAGCGTCGGCAACATCAAGAAAAGGAGTGAAACCCACCGGCAAGGCTAAAGATGCCAACGTAGACGAAGACGGTTACATGCCATTCAGCATACCTTGGAACTTCACCGTATCGTACGGTATTAATATGGCCGAAGACCGTTCGGCACAAATAAACATAAAAAGCATGCGTTACCCTTACAGATTCACACAAAACATGAATTTCTCGGGTAATATAGGTATATCAAACGGATGGAAAATAAACTTCACATCAGGTTATAACTTTGAACACAAGAAACTGACTACAACCACAATGAACATTGCGCGCGACCTTCACTGTTTCGAAATGACCTGTGGTATTGTTCTCAGTCCCTACACATCGTTCAACTTCAGTTTCCGTGCAACATCACAGATGCTCGCCGACGCCCTTAAATGGGACAAACGTAACAGTGGAAGTAATATAGATTGGTACTAACCATCTACAAGCATGTATGCTTATGCAACATTTAGTAACTGTTTTAAGTTACGTCAGTTTCAATAAAAACTTTAATATTTCTTTTATCGGACACCAATATTTTGAAAAGTTACCTTTTGCAAAGAGACGCCTATCAATAAAAATCTAAGCAATAGTAACTTCTAAAAACCTCTTGCACCGTAAAGGCAAACATCAGGCAGGGACAAAAAAAATGCCAACCTATTCATAATGAGACAGGCTGGCATTTTAAGAATTATACAACAATACTACATCTGAGCGTAATCCGTACCGAGAATTGCAGGCGTAGACGGCCCTAGCCAATCGACAATCACAAGTTCGTTGGCACCATCTTTCACCCAACAATCGGGAACATATAACGCACTTTGGGGACCACTATTCCAGAAACGTCCGAGAGGCTTGCCGTTCAACCAAACTTCTCCCTTGCCCCAATCGCTCATATAAAGATAGAAATCGCCGTCACGCACTTTGTCGAAAGTTGCTCGATAGTAACCGGGCATCTTGGCATCTTGAATCTTTTTGTAGTTCTTCGATGATACAAAAGAATAATCCGTGGGCAGAGAATATATTTTCCAATCGGTCAATTCCTTTGCCTGCACGTTGTTACTTAAAAGTTGTACACCTTTTGTCACGCCTTTGTAATCCTTGTAACCTTTTACATCGCCCACGCGACCTGTGGCATCTACCAGAATATCCAATTTTGCACCGGAAGACAAGGTGGGAAGAACAACCTCGCCATCCTCGCCGTTGCGTCTATCGACAGTAGCAACAAGAGTACCATCCACAAATATCTGAGCATAATCGTGAACACCTTTCAACAAAAGTTTATCCCCGGCAACAGCATCAGGCAACAGTGTAGAATATAACACTGCACCATGCCCGACGTTACATTGTTCCATTGTCATTATACTCTTTGCCTCAGTGGGAACAGGAAGATTCTCGAACAGCGGTGCCACATCAGTTACCTTGAGTTCGGGGAACGATGCAAGATAGGGAACCGTGTCGAGCTTGTTCATATCTTTTTTGTCTTTCAGCACATAAGAGTACAACACCCTGCGGAAGTTATAAAAATCATCTTTCACACCTCCCCACAATTTCACGATAGCATCAACGTTGTGCGCAGTCGTATATGGCTTATAAATACCGTCGGCCATAGACGCGCCCGAGGTTGCACCAAAAGAGTTTCCGGCTACCACCCCGTTTATACGTAT
>CAZXIQ010000068.1:0-8567 GCA_964640785.1 uncultured Bacteroidaceae bacterium
ATGAATGTTACACCGAATATTGTATCGGCACGGGTGGTGAAAATGGTAAAATGTTTCTCGCTGTCCTTAACGTAAAATTCCATTTCGGTACCCTCGCTGCGACCAATCCAATTACGTTGAGTCTCTTTGAGCGAATCGGTCCAATCGATTGTCTCAAGGCCGTCGAGCAATCTTTGAGCATAGGCCGACACGCGCAAGCACCACTGTTTCATCTTTTTCTGCACAACAGGATAGCCGCCACGCTCCGAAACACCATCTACAACCTCGTCGTTGGCAAGCACCGTACCCAATTTGGGGCACCAGTTTACCATTGTCTCGCCAAGGAAGGCTATGCGCCAATTCATCAACGTCTCCTCTTTTTGCTCCTCGCTCATTGCGTTCCACTGCTCGGCGGTAAATTCAATATCTTTACCACACGCGGCATTGACGCCCGCAGTACCGCCGGCAGCAAATTTTTCGCACAGCTCGGCAATAGGCTTAGCCTTACAAGCATCATTATCGTAATAGTGGTTGAACATTTTTATAAACGCCCATTGTGTCCAATGGTAATAATCGGCGTCACATGTTCTTATCTCACGTTCCCAATCGAAACAGAAACCTATCTTATCAAGCTGTTCGCGGTAGCGATTAATATTCTGCTCGGTGGTAATTGCCGGATGCTGACCTGTCTGGATAGCATACTGCTCGGCCGGCAATCCGTAAGCATCGTAACCCATCGGGTTCAACACATTAAAGCCTTGCAAACGTTTGTAACGTGCATAAATATCCGATGCAATATAACCCAGAGGGTGTCCCACGTGCAAGCCCGCGCCCGAAGGATAGGGGAACATATTAAGCACATAGAATTTCTCTTTGTTCTTATCCTCGACCACGCGATAAGTCTTATTCTCTATCCATCGCGCTTGCCACTTTTTCTCAATTTCCGTAAAATTGTATCCCATATAACTATTTTGTTTATTTATCTTTTTTGTTGTCAGAGAGTGCAAACACACAGTTTGCAACTATACATTTGACAAATGTACAAAAAAAGAAAACGATAGTAGGTAAAAGTGGGGCATAAAAGTATTTTTTATTAAAAAATTAATGAAAAAAGAAAAAAAGCTTGGTACTTTCAAAAAAAACACATATCTTTGCACCGCTAAAATGAGATGGCGAGATAGCTCAGCTGGTTAGAGCGTCGGATTCATAATCCGGAGGTCGTGGGATCGTGACCCACTCTCGCTACCAACAAAGGAGGCACAAACACGTACCTCCTTTGTTGGTTATATACAATTATTTCCAAAAAAAATTTTGTTTTGTTCCTATATAATATTACTTTTGGCAAAAACATACTATCATAATAACAAAACCTGCTATTATCATGAAGGAACAAGAGGAAAGAAAAGAGATCCGCAATTCCGGACGTCGAGAATTTTTAAAACGTTTGGGCGGCAGCATGGCCGTAGCATCATCTGTGGCAATGGTCGGCTGCTCGGGCAATAAAGGCATAAAAAGCTATGTTGCCGAGGGCACAGGCGGGGATGTTCCCACCGACAAGATGACCTACCGAACAAATCACAACAGCGGCGACAAGGTATCTATCTTGGGATACGGAATGATGCGCCTGCCCATGACCAAGAACGATAAAGAGCAGGATATTATCGACCAAGAGCGCGTGAACGAGCTTGTCGATTACGCCCTCGCACATGGAGTAAATTATTTCGACACAGCCCCCGTATACTGCAAAGGAAAATCGGAAAAAGCCACAGGCATTGCACTGAGCCGCCACCCGCGGGACAGCTATTTCATAGCAACCAAGCTGTCCAACATGCGCGGCGACAACAGTTTTGAATTCGGCAAAGAGATGTTCGAGAGTTCATTGAAAGAGTTGCAAACAGAATATATAGACTATCTGCTGTTGCATAATCTGGGGAACAAAAATGCTTACAACAAACGATTCATAGAAAATGGCCTGCTCGACTATCTGTTGCAGCAGAAACGCGAGGGAAAAATAAGAAACCTCGGATGGTCGTTTCATGGCGAAAAGGCCTTTTTCGACTTTATGCTCGACGAGGCCGGCGTACATTGGGACTTTATACAAATACAGATGAACTACGTCGATTGGCAACGCGGAAACCCCACAGCCGAGTACATGTACAACCGTCTGAAAGAGAAAAACATACCTGCGGTAATAATGGAGCCGCTGCTCGGCGGACGCTTGGCAAAGATGAACTATCAGGCAATGGCAATGCTCAAAGAGCGCGAACCGTTGCAAAGTGTAGCCTCGTGGGCCTTCCGTTTCGCCGGAAGCTACGACAACATCCTGACAGTGCTTAGCGGAATGACCTACATGGAGCATCTGCAAGACAACATACGCACCTATTCACCGCTTAAGCCCCTCACCGACGAGGAAAAGACAATGCTCATGGACGTTGCCAAGCGCAAATTAGGATTCGAAAATATCGATTGCACCGATTGCAAATATTGCATGCCCTGCCCCTACGGCCTCGACATTCCGGGAATTTTTGCCCACTACAACCGATGCTTGGACGAGGGACGCATGCCGCAAAACGAAATGGACGAAGATTACAAGAAACAGCGTCGCGCCTTTCTTATAGGCCTCGAAAGAGGCGTCCCCAAACTGCGACAGGCCGACCACTGCACAGGCTGTCGCGAGTGCGAACACCATTGCCCGCAAAGAATAAGAATTTCGCGCGAAATGAGAAAGATTGACGAATTTATTCAGAAACTATTGGGCGACGGAAGAATTTAATTCCACATTTATCAACACCAAACTAAACAACATATTTATGCTACGCAAAATAAGAATAACACTCGCAACGATTTTTTTCGTCGGAATAACCGCCCTTTTTCTTGATTTTACAGGAATACTCCCTGCCTACTTCGGGTGGATGGCAAAAGTACAGTTTATCCCCGCGCTGCTTGCCGTAAACGCAGCAGTTGTCATCGGACTGCTATTGCTGACATTCCTGTTCGGCCGCATATACTGCTCGACAATTTGCCCATTGGGAGTGATGCAGGATATTATCTCATGGACAGCGGGACGCAAGAACAAGAGACGTTTCACATACAGCAAAGGGAAAACCACACTACGCATAATAATGCTTATATTATTCGCAGTTGCGCTTATTGCGAACCTTGCATGGCTCGCATCGTTCATTGAACCTTACAGTGCATACGGACGCATGGTGAACAACCTGCTTGCGCCACTATACGCATGGGGCAACAACCTGCTCGCTTATATTGCCGAACGTGCCGACAGCTACATATTCTACACAACCGACGTGTGGCTGAAAAGCGCAACCACGCTTGCAGTAGCCGCCACCACGTTTATTGCAATTTTTATACTCGCATGGCGCAACGGCCGCACGTGGTGCAACACCATCTGCCCTGTGGGCACACTCTTAGGCTTTGTGGCACGCTACTCACTCTTTAAGCCCACAATAGACACGAGCAAATGCTCGGGCTGCAACCTATGCGCCCGAAATTGCAAAGCATCGTGCATTGACAGCAAGAACAAAGAAATTGATTACAGCCGCTGCGTAGCCTGCATGGACTGTCTGGAAACATGCAACAGAGGAGCAATGGGCTACCGCTACGCCGGATTCGGGAAAGTCGCCAAACAGCAACAGGAGACAACAATAAACAACAACGGACGTCGCGAATTTCTGTCGGTAGGAGCAATGGTGACAGCAGGCACACTCCTCGCCCAAGCAAACAAAAAGGTGGACGGCGGCCTTGCAATCATAGAGGACAAAAAAATACCCGAAAGAGGAACGCCGATAGTACCCGTAGGCGCGGGCACACTTAAAAACTTCACGAACCATTGCACCGCCTGCCAACTGTGCGTATCAAAATGCCCCAACAATGTGTTGCGCCCCTCGGGCAGCATAGACCGTCTCATGCAGCCCGAAATGTCGTTCGAGCGTGGTTTTTGCCGCACAGCATGCACAGCATGCGCCGACGTATGCCCCAACGGAGCGATAAAGCCCATCGTCCCCGAGCAGAAAAGCTCTACAAAGATAGGCACAGCCGTGTGGATAGCCGACAACTGCATCGCCAACAAGGACGGGGTAACATGCAACAACTGCGAACGCCACTGCCCCAACGGAGCAATAAAGATGATAAGAAAAAAAGACGCCGACAGAGACACGCCGCGCATACCCATGATTGACGCAGAACGCTGCTTAGGCTGCGGAGCCTGCGAGTATGTATGTCCGGCACGTCCGTTCAGCGCAATATTCGTCGAAGGCATAGAAGAGCATAGAACAATTTAAAAATGCCACAATGAAAATAAGTCGAATAGCCACAATTGCATTATTAAGCCTGCTAATCATTTCGTGCGGCGGCAGCGGAAAAAACAGGAAACGCGAGCCTGCACGCCGCAGCCAAAAAAAGGTTGAAGTTGTAGAAAAGAAAAAACCAACCACAAACGAGGATAATAGCGAAGAGAGTATAAGCGAAAAACCGCAACGCAACGACGACAACTACCGCAAACCCTCGCAACGGAAAAAGAGCGAGTCGAAACTTCGTCGCAAGACAAAAGGGCGGGTAGTTGTACCACCCGAAGAGGACCCGATAAAAGCGAGCAATGCGAGAATAAAAAAGCGCGTGCAGTTGGAGCTTGACATCTGGAAGGCAAACGAGGAGGGCAACAAGACATTGGCCGAAAAATTAAGAGCCGAGGCCGACGAGCTTGTAAAAAAGATGACACAACCGGAACTCGACGAGGCTTACAAAAAATTAAAGGACATAAAAAAGCGGATGTGACACACACCCGCACATAGTACCGAAATTCCCTTGATGGACTACCGCCCGAAGAGGCGCCCTATCAAGGGAATATTTTTTATTGGCAGGTCCTTCCTTATAAAATAGGCCACATACACAGCAAGCAACAATGTATTACACAACAGACGCAAAGGCACACTCTCTATCGGCAGCATTGCTCCGGCAACATAAAGCGTCGCAAAAAGCAACAAATAGCCCAAGATTGCCTTAAGGTCGTAAGCAATAGGGTTGCGACGCTGACCGACAAAATAGGACAAGAGCATTGCAACAAAATAACTTACAAACGACGCCCACGCACAAGCCATATAACCGTATCGGGGAACAAACAGTATATTTACCGCAAAAAGAAGAGCACACCCCACGAAAGAGAATATTGCCCCCCACCACGTCTCGTCATTAAGTTTGTACCAAAAAGAGAGATTGAAATAGACACCCATAAAAACCTCGGCAGCCATAATATAGGGCACCACCTTCAGCCCGCACCAATAATCGGGGCTGATGATAAACTTTATAAGGTCGAGATAAAAAACAACAACCAAAAAAGCAAGCAGAGCTATGGCTATAAAATATTTCATCGCCCGGGCATAAAGAGCCTTGGCATCCTTATTATCACGATTACCAAACACAAACGGCTCGTAAGCGAAACGAAAAGCCTGCATCAGCATAGCCATTATAGCAGCAACCTTTACCGATGCCCCGTAAACACTAAGTTCGGCCCTGCCCTGCTGCCCCGGCACAAGCTGAGGATAAAGAATCTTATCGGCATTCAAGTTCAGAACACCCGCAATTCCAAGCAGAAGAAGAGGCCACGAATAGGACAACATCTTTCCAAGCATACGCACGTCGCCGGTGGGACGATAGAGCCTTAGTTCGGGAATAAAGAAGAGAGTGATAAAAGAGGTACATAGCAAATTTATGAGAAACACATAATATGCTTGGTCGGCAGGAGAATAAAAACCACCAAAAACAGCCGGATGCGACTCGGCAAGCAAGGGCAACACCACAAAAGCAAACAAATTAAGAGCTATGCTCGAAAAGATGTTCAACAGCTTGAGAGAGGCAAATTTTATAGACCGGCCCTGAAAGCGCAAAAGGCCGAAAGGTATTGCCTGCAACGCATCGAGCGCAACAACAACCGCCATCATTTTTATAAATTGCGGATGCTCGGCATACCCCAACAATGCCGACAGCTCATCAATCGAGCAAAACACACCCGAGAGGAAAAGCAAGCACAGCACAGCCACAACCTGCATGGTCATAGAGAACACCTTCGTCACATTGCCACTTTCCTTGTCGGCGAAACGAAAAAAAGTAGTCTCCATTCCAAAGGTAAGCACCACGAGCAGCAACGCCGTCCACGCATATATATTGGTAACATCACCATACTGCCCCGACTCGACACTCATCTTTGCAGTGTAGAGCGGCACAAGCAGATAGTTGAGGAAACGCCCCACTATGCTGCTAAGCCCGTATATGACAGTATCTTTAAAAAGCGATTGAAACTTTGACATAAAATCCATTTAAAAAAGCGTCCCCTGACCATCGTTGTATTTTTCACGTCCCAAATGACGATAGGCAAGGTCGGTAACCTCGCGTCCGCGCGGAGTGCGCTTGATGAATCCCTCCTTTATAAGATACGGTTCGTAGACCTCTTCTATCGTACCCGCATCCTCGCTCAGAGCCGTTGCAATGGTGCCAATACCCACAGGACCGCCCTTGAACTTATCAATAATAATACCCAGAATTTTATTGTCAATCTCGTCAAGGCCATATTTGTCTATGTTCAACGCTTCGAGCGCAGTACGCGCAATGCCAACGTCTATATGCCCGTTGCCCATCACCTGTGCAAAGTCGCGCACACGTCGCAACAGAGCATTGGCTATACGCGGCGTTCCACGACTGCGACGGGCAATTTCGTAGGCCGACTCATCGTCATACGTCACGCCCAGAATATCGGCCGAGCGTTTAATAATACCCGCAAGAGTCTTACTGTCGTAGTATTCAAGGTGCATGTTTATGCCGAAACGGGCACGCAAAGGAGCCGTCAAAAGACCGCTGCGCGTGGTTGCACCTATGAGCGTGAAAGGGTTCAGGTCTATCTGTATGGAGCGAGCCGACGGACCCTTATCGATGAGAATATCAATGCGATAATCCTCCATTGCCGAGTAAAGGTACTCCTCGACGATGGGCGAAAGACGATGAATCTCGTCAATAAACAATACGTCGTTAGGCTCAAGAGAGGTAAGAATACCCGCAAGGTCGCCGGGCTTGTCGAGCACCGGCCCCGATGTTACCTTAAAGCCCACGCCAAGCTCATTGGCGATAATATTGCTGAGGGTGGTTTTTCCCAATCCGGGAGGGCCATGCAACAGCACATGGTCGAGCGACTCGCCACGCATGCGTGCCGCCTGTACAAAAATAGTAAGATTGCTCACTATCTTCTCTTGACCGCTGAAGTCGCCAAAAGAGAGCGGACGCAACGCATTCTCGAACTCTTTGTCGCTATGCGGATTCCGGCTGCCCCTTATATCAAATTTTTCGTTCATATACTATTTTCTACATTCAGTTTGCTAAGATACAACAAAGAAACGAAAGGCTGAAAAGAAGAGCAAAATAATATTTTCGGCCATTTTCAAAAGATACAACCAACACCCACCAAGCACACTGCCAAAAACTATAAGTCAGCCAAGAGTGGGAGTGTATTTTAAAAACTGTTTTTTGTTAATTGTTTTTAGGCAGTTTTACCATTAATCATTTGTTGCAAATTTACAAGCACAAATTGCAACAATGAAAGACTTTAATTTAATACCACTATATTTGTAAAATTTCGCAAATTCATCTATTTTTGCTTTTCGTAAAAACACAGAACAATTTTATGGTACTAAACTACATCTGGATAGCATTTTTTCTCGTAGCCTTTGTCATAGCCACAGTGCGACTGCTGTTCATGGGCGACACGGAAATATTCCCGGCAATAATGAACTCCACGTTCACAACAGCAAAGACAGCCTTTGAAATATCACTGGGACTGACCGGCGTATTATCACTATGGATGGGCATACTTAAGATAGGCGAAAAAGGAGGCATTGTGGATGTTGTTGCACGCATGCTTGCACCGGTATTTTCAAAAATATTTCCGGACATTCCCAAAGGACACCCCGTGACAGGTACCATGTTCATGAACTTTGCCGCCAACATGCTGGGGCTCGACAACGCAGCAACACCTATGGGACTGAAAGCCATGCAAGAGCTGCAAGAGCTCAACAAAGAGAAGGACACAGCCACCAACCCCATGATAATGTTCTTGGTGCTGAACACATCGGGACTGACACTTATACCCATGAGCGTGCTTGTGTACCGCGCACAGCTGGGAGCAGCACAACCGACCGACGTATTTATACCCATACTCATTGCCACCACCATATCTACACTCGCCGGCCTCATCGCAACAAGCATTTATCAACGAATAAACCTGTTCAACCGCACAATGATTCTGTTCATTGCGGGAATATGCCTGTTTGTTGCCGGCGGCACAGTAGGATTCATGCAACTGTCAAAGAGCGAGGTCGAGGTATTATCAACATCATTGGCCAACATTATACTATTCGCCATAATTATAATTTTCATTCTTGCAGGAGTAAGAAAAAAGATAAATGTTTACGAATCATTCATTGATGGGGCAAAAGAGGGATTTTCGACAGCTGTGCGAATTATCCCCTACCTTGTAGCCATACTTGTGGCAGTGGGCGTATTCCGTGCCTCGGGAGCAATGGACATGC
>CAZXIQ010000069.1:0-8494 GCA_964640785.1 uncultured Bacteroidaceae bacterium
GTTATGCAAGCGAATGGGTGAAAATTTATTTTCACACGCAATGAGCGCAGCTAAACTTCGCTGAAAGCAAAGTTATGCAAGCCTGCCCCAAATATTTTTTCAAAGCGAGTGCAGAATATATTCTATAACAATTACCTATCTGGATAAGAAATTTTCAAATTTGTATTCGCAGGATGCTTGAATATAAAAAGCACTACCATCTTTCATAATCGGAACAATTAGAACATCCCCGCATACATTTGCAACAATCGTCATTGGAGGCTGCAAAAGTAGAATTATTATTATGGCTATATTCACAATAATAATATCCGCGAAGACTACCCTCTACATGCTGCGTTCTCAGGTGCTTGCAACCGAAGCCGGCACCGCTCTTTTTGTCATCCCCACCAGACGCAGAAGGTCTTCTATTAGATGTTCGGGGCGAAATCCGCTTTTCAACATCAAAATGCCTCTCATCCATCTGGTACGTCCATTTACAATTACTACACTGAGCCTTGTAAGTACAATCAAACTCCAGAACAGCAGTATCCCCACTAACATAACTTTTTAAATTATAAAAATCAACTGTTCCTATTTCGCCATCAGCACCAATAGCGCACTCTCTTAAAGGTTTGCCGCAATCGGGACATGTAGTAACAAGGCGTTCGTCATCGGCATAAGTTAACTTAACATAAGAGCAGTATTTACAAGATGCATTTGTTTCCTTCTCCTCGCCTCTAGTAAATTTAACACTATACGTTGGTAAGCCGCCGGTATATTTTGGATACCCGAAAGTAATATTGCCTTTCAAATATTTATTTTCACCCGTATGTTGCGATTTATAACTGACAGCATTCATTCTATGACACAAAGGACAGCGATATTTTATCTCGGCCCCATCTTCGCAAATCTTTGCAACAAACATCAGTTGCAATCCAGGCAAAAACATTAACAACAACACCCACCAACCATGATAATACTCCAACAGCGCTACCAGCAATATATATTGAAGTATTATAAACACCGTATAAAAAATAGCAAGTACAGCATTATTGCTTAACATTTTAATTCGTGCGACAGCACACAAAATAAGAGATGCTAACAGTGCCGCTATCAACGAATAAGCAATATAAACAAATGCCACAGTCTCTTTACTTTTATCTACAGAATCAAGATATTCATCTTTGTTATCATACATAACAGGCTCATAGGAGGAGAATATATTCAACGATAGTATATCGGCATAAAAGAAAAGATAGCCAAACAGATTACTACTTTCATGTCCATCCTGAGTAGTAACGACATAACCATTAGCATCGGTATTACAATAGAATGTGTGACTGCGGGAAATACCTTGCGCTCTTGTTATATGGGAAAAACCATATTGGTAAGTTCCATCTTTCTGTTTCTGCATATATGTATATTCACCCCACTTCTTTACAACATCAGAAATATGCAGACCATAAACAAAATTATCAGTTTGACGGAAAGTGCCACCAACATAGTGATGAAATTCAGGATTGAGTACCTTCAATGGTTTCAGCAATATTTTATCAAAATCATCGCTATCCTCAACATACAGAGCGTAACGTTCGCCACGGCTATTTTCGACTACCGGTAACAATCTGTGATCGTAACGCCTATTATTATCTACTATATAAAATAAAGCCTTCACTTTTTCACCGGCTTTTACCGTCGGTCCGAACTGACTATCGATAGTATAACTTCGAGGAAGCACAACATGCTGCACTTCTATATCACCTAAAAATTCACTTTTTACAACATCTGTTTTTATTACAGCCGGTTTAAAAGTAACATTAGCCTTAGCTTGACGACTATCCTTTTTTACTTGTTCTGTTTTTACGGTTTCTTTTTTATCATCTTCGTAAAAAAAAGACGCATAACCCCCCATAATTAATGTCAGCAACAAGTATGCGCCACACCCAATCGTAAAACAACCTTTATCCTTCATAGTATTAAATATAAAAAACTAAATATCCCCTTTCACTTTGCCCGGATTTTTTGCTACAAAATCCTTCCAGCTTGAATAACCGGCCTTAACAACCGGACGCCCCTGCTGCATAAAATGGCAATAAGCAGCACCTAGCGCATCGGTTGCATCCATGAAACGCGGCATTTCCTTATCGTCTATGTTCAGCATACGGCGCAGCATGTCTGCCACCTGCTCTTTCGATGCACCACCACTGCCTGTGATTGCAAGTTTTATTTTCAACGGGGCATACTCGTGAATGGGAACGTCGCGGCTGATGGCAGCAGCGATTGCAACCCCCTGTGCCCTACCTAACTTCAACATACTCTGCACATTTTTGCCAAAAAATGGTGCTTCGATGGCAAGTTCGTCGGGAAGAAAAGACTTTATCAACCCCTGCACACGCGAGAAAATTTCGCCGAGTTTCAGATAGGAGTCGCCATACTTACGCAAGTCGATGACCCCCATAGCAATCATGCGTGCCTTGTTGCCACGCACACCTATAAAAGCATAACCCATAATGTTCGTTCCCGGGTCGATGCCCATTATTATTTTCTCCTCAAGCTGACGATTTTCCATTATATACGCAAAAAAACTTTGTAAAGTTAGCTAAAAAATAAAATTTATATACTATCTCCGCAGCAAATAAATCAACAAGGGGCATTAGCTCATCTGGCTAGAGCGTTTGACTGGCAGTCAAAAGGTGACGAGTTCGAGTCTCGTATGCTCCACACACAAAAAAGGTTGCGAAAAAAACGCAACCTTTTTTGTGTATAAAGCCGGCAATGTTTACTTTTTCTTCAACTCAAACTTATCAAGGTCGGGACCCCAAGCATAGTCGCATCCCATAGATACCTCATTGTAGCCGGGCTTAAGATTCACAGTGATTGTAGCAACAGCAGGTTTATTATAATCGCCGGAATTAAGATTCTCGAGCACATACTCTGTACCATCAACAGCTACCTGAAGTTTCTTATCTCTTGACGTACAATAGCTTATAGCCATTTCATACTCGCCACCTTTTTCGCTGTAAACCTCGCGCCAAATAACACGATTCTCTTTTTTTCCACCCACAAAAGCAATCTTCACCCCACCCGAGCAGTCGGGAGCCTGAGCGTAACGGATAATATATTTATTGTGTCCAAGGTCGTCGTAAAGAGGCAGGAACGCACACTCGGCCTCGTAGACAGTAGGTTCGAGGCGCTGCTCGGCCTCCATGCGACAGATAAGCACGCTGCGAGGCTGAAGAGTGTAACGCATTTCACCCTCGAATGTGCCCATGTCGCGGCACTTTACAAGGTCGCGCACCTTTACCTTGCCGCCAAGCTCCAACGTGGTAAACGGAACAGTAAACTCGCGCACAGTGTCCGAAGAGTTGTAAAGAGCAACGGCACGCACCTTTCCGCGTTTCTCAAGAATATCCTTCACAAGCACATAAGCCTCGCCGTCGCGTTGCACCACGTATGCCTGCAAGCCAAGCACATCCTGATTAAGAGCTATAAGTTCCTTGTTCTTCAACAGCTTAAGCGACTGCTCGGGGATAGAGGTCATGTCGCAACCAATGAGCAACGGAGAGCTCATTATGCACCACATTCCAAAGTGTACCTCCTCTTCGTTGAGCGGCATTCCCCGACCAATCTCCAGCATGTCCATGTCATTGTAACAGCCATTGCCTACATACGCCGAATGGTAAAGGTTCTTACCGATGATGAATTTCACCGAACGCCAACGTGGCTGAATATCGGGACTTATGCGCCACGAACGTGCAACATTTGCAGCCCACACTCCGGGAAAAGCCCAACGGCAGATGTTGATAGAGGCATCGGTGCGTCCGGTGTTACGTATCGCCTGCACGATAGACTCGTAACGTTCACGTTCGTTGAGTCCGAGCTCTTTTCCACCGCAATAATCAATTTTTATAAAGTCGAAATTCCAGTCCTTGAAGTAAACATCGGCGTCCTGCTGGTCGTGACCATAGAAACCTGCACCAATGCCCGACTTTTCGCCATTATACATAGAACCGCAAGTGTTGTCACCACCCTCGGAGTATATTCCCGCCTTAAGCCCGAGCGAGTGTATATAATCGGACACCACACGCATGCCGTTGGGGAAACGTTCGGCATTATATGTCATTTTTCCATCCTTGTCGCGGAACCCGAAAAAGCCGTCGTCTATATTAATATATTGATAGCCGGCATCTTTCAGTCCGTTGGCAACAAGAGCATCGGCCTGTTTCTTTATAAGTTCCTCGCTAATATCCACAAAATATGTGTTCCACGAGCTCCAGCCCATCAAAGGGGGAATAAACTTACGGTCGGACGCTGCATTTTTATCCGAGCCGTCGGCACACGACGCCAGCATTGCACAGCAAATGGCTGCAAATATCAAATTTTTCTTCATGGCAACAAAGTAGTTTCTTATTCTTTTTTATCTTCACTTTTAAGAACCCTTTCGCTTATAGTCTCGTAAGTGGAGTCTATACGCAAGCTATCCTCCTCGGCCTTAATCTGCATCTGTATATACTTTTCGGCCTCAACTGTTTGAGGTTCACCCGAGCCCCACACCAATTCGTAATAACCACGATCTATGGGACGGTGCGCTCCATCGTACAGGAATGCAAAGACATACATATAACCGCCCTCGACGCTACCTGCATACTTGGAATATTCATTATCCAAATGCAATAAAGCATAAGACACCTCGCCCTGAAGAGCCTTCTCATTGATGCGAACAAAGAAGAAACGGTTGTTATTCTCGGCATAAGCATTAGTAACAACAATAGAAGAGTCCTTTGAATCGACGCGGAATTCCAAATTCTCACCATTTTCGCCGAACCAATCCTTAACAACAAATGTACTGTCGTCCATCATGGTCATTTCTATCTGCTGATGTTCGGGCATATTACACAAGGTAGCCTCGGTCTGAACACTCCAAACAGGTGCCGGAGCAAACAAAGAACTTATATACATAATTGCAACAAACACCCAGTGGGCAATTACACCTGCACAAATACCGCCAACAAAAGAGCTGAGGAAAGCCTTGGCAACAAGCGGACGATAGCCCAAAGAGTCCAATGTGGCAGCATCGGTACTGAGGTATCCGCTCCAGCACATACCCATAGCCGTACACACTGCTATTGCATTGCCATCGATAATACCCTTAGCTGTAAATTCAGGAATCAAACCCAAAGCTGCACCCACTGCACCAAGAGCTGTAATGGGGAACGCCACCAATTCGGGAGCCGTAAAGCCGAAGAGCCATTCAAAAAGGAAACTTATCTTACCGGCCAGCCATGGCAACAACTGCGTACCTTGAAAAGCACCACCTGTATACACCATAATGTCGTTACCGGCTTGGTCCACACCCTCGGCTGTCGCGCCAAAAGTAAGCATCATGACCAATGTACTGATGATAAGTACACCCGGAATAATTGCCATGCCTATGGTTACACCATCCTTACCGCCGTCGAGCATTGCATTCAACACACGTACAAAAAGGCTTGTATCTTTCTTCTTGGCATCATCCTCTTGCGAGAAACTAACATCGGGCAACTGCTCACTTCCTGTGTAATTGGTTACGGCAGTCGCATCCTCGTAACGATAGTTAGGATACATTTTCAGTGTTAAGCGCTGCATCAGACGTGTAGACACGACACATCCGCAAAGGGCGCCGAACAGGCCAATCAAAGGAGCCAGAAAATAGCCTTGACCTATCATAAAGACAATCACCAACAATCCCATTCCAAATGCTGTGCCAAAATTAACCAATGACACATGCTGGTATTTTTTAAAATATCGCGCAAACCCTTTATCCTGACTAAGGGCAATAATTGCAGGGTTGTCGCTGAGGAATGTCAATACAGCAGCCAACGAAGCTACACCGGGCATGTTGAACACCGGGCGCATGACCGGACGCAGTATACGTTGCAGCAAATCCACAACACCAAACTCTACAAAAATCTTTCCAAGTGCACCTGTGATAACACACATACCCATAAGATAAAATACAGTGTTCAAAAGTAAATCATGAGCTGTGTGCATGATGGTGTTGAGCATGTTTGTCAGTCCCATTACAGAACCCATATAACCAAACAAGGCAATAATAACAACAAGGCAGGGAATACCCGCGGGGATTCTATCCCAAAATGAACGTTTCATAGTTATATATTAATTCTTTATAATATTTCTGAAGAGTGAGAACATGTTAAGGGGAAGAATATCCATCTTCCATTTAAGGCCGACACTTGCAATTGATTGCTCGGGCAAGAGCGCAACGCCTGCTTTTCTTTCGCTGCCGAATGTTTGGCAGAAAGCTGCGTGCAAACGTACTGATTTATCGGCCATAGGATAATACTCAATGCCTGCACCCACACGAGTAACCTCGGTGCCGGGCAGCACACAATAGTCACCGGGCTTGTCGCTGTTGTTCACGTCGTATGTAGCCTTGGCAAAAATATTCACTTTATCCGAGGGGGTGTAAGAAAGTTCACCCATCAACGAAAAATCCTTCAACAAAAATGTTTGGTTACGCACCGCACGGTTCATAAAGTCGAATTCAAGCGAAAAGTCGCCCATGTTGAACTTGTTGCCAAGCGCAATGTAGTTTATAAACTCGCCGGGAAGATATTCAATCATATTCACCGAATACATTGTGTTGAACCAACCGTGCGAACCGTACCACATAAGGTTGAAGGCGTACATATCGTCCGTCTCTGTGTCAAATGGGCTCTGACACAACTGAGCAAGCAGTTTGTCATTGCCATCGTTGAAGGTGAATGTTGCATCCACGCCCAACTGATAGCAGGGAACATTGTTCCAATACTCCGAACAGAAATAGAGGTCGATGGGCGCACGATCGTACTCGTAGCCGCCAATAGCCACCACCTGTTTACCTGCCGAAAATGCCCAATTTTCGGTCGCATGATATTTAATATAGAGCCAATCGGTGGCATCGAAAAAACTTTCATCTTTGTGTGCCCTGTTGAGACGCTGACGATAGGAGTATGAGAATTTTTCATTCAGCCGTCCGTCGATGCGAATGTTAAGATATTTACCTTTGAACCCACAATTGTCTTTAATGGCAGTGCCATCGATATATTCGCGTTGATAATCGGCGCGAGCCTCTATGCCTAAATTAAGAACGCCCGAATTGAGAAGAGCGTTATCTTGCTGTGCAAAAGCAAATTGACAGCACACAACTGCCAATAAAGCGCAAAATGTGTTTTTCATAAAATTGTTTCTGCTAATAATTATTAAATTATTCTGCGAAAATACATAAAATTCCGATTACACAAACAGCAAAGTGAGAAAAACTTTTACTGCTCAAAAAAAGATGTTGCATGTATTAGAAAAATATTTTCGAAGCAAAAAATTGCCACCTTTTTCCGAGACTTAAATAACGTCTGTTCAATATATAATTGAAAATTTGTTACGGTGATTGAGGATTCTTTTCTTTATAGTTTGTAATAGACAAGCAATCAAATAAAAACTAATCATTTTTCATACATTATACCCATTATTCAATCCCTTAATTACAAAAATGCTGTGTTGAAATAAAAAAATCAACACAGCACTATATAAAGATGGAATTTACATTACTACAAACTTCCTAATTTTGTTTTGAAAGCCAACGCATACATACGCATCTGTTTAATCATTGCCACAAGACCGTTGCTACGCGTGGGCGACAGATGTTCCTTAAGCCCGATTGCCTCGACAAAATAGGGTTCATTGGAGAGAATTTCATCGGGAGTATGCCCGGAATATACCTTTACAAGCAAAGATACTATTCCCTTCACTATAAGAGCATCGCTCTCGGCAAGGAAACGCACAGTGCCATCGGGCATAAGGTCGGCTTGCAACCACACACGGCTTTGACAGCCCTCGATAAGGTTATTCTCTGTCTTATACTGCTCGTCCAATGGCGGCTGCTCGCTGCCGAGGTCTATGAGAAGCTGATAGCGATCCATCCAATCGTCAAAGGTGCCAAACTCCTCTATAATTTCTTCTTGTTTATCTTTTATCGTACACATTATTTTTCGTTATATATAACAGCTACAACAGTTTCACCCACAGCCTTGAGGCTCTCGCGGTCAATCCAGCTCATGTCATCTTTTATCGTATGGTGATACTCGCCGAAACCATTCTCGCTATTTTTGTCATAATTGATAATATCCACACAGGGCAGCCCCATAAATTCGTTCACATAATAGTGGTCGTCGGTAACATAGCCACCTTTCTCTTTCACGAAATATTTTGCGTGGCCTATCTTATGGGCGACGTTCCATATTTTCTCGACAATACTGCCGGCGTAGGCCATTGATATTCCCTCTTGATAGAATGTCG
Organism: uncultured Bacteroidaceae bacterium; assembly: GCA_964640785.1. GTDB lineage: Bacteria > Bacteroidota > Bacteroidia > Bacteroidales > Bacteroidaceae > HGM04593. Next base: position 8,314 of record CAZXIQ010000069.1, read on the forward strand.
AGCCGGGAGCGCCGACAAGGTCCAACAATATTCCGTAGCGGGCATTATAGTCGCTCTTGTGCGGCCGGCGCGACCAATATTGCGAGCCTAATGCCCACGAATGGTCCATAGTCTCGCGTGCAGGGTCGTCGTCGGCATTGTGGGTGCCATAGTCCTCGGCATCGAAAAGTATTATGTCTAT
>CAZXIQ010000070.1:0-8490 GCA_964640785.1 uncultured Bacteroidaceae bacterium
ACTTGGATGGCAGCCGCGCCCAAAGATTTTAAAGTTATAGTACACGTGGGCAGCACATGCGTAAAGTCGAGCCGACGCATGGCCGAACATGCCCAAAAAGCAGGAGCATGGGGAATAGGAGCAATGGCCCCACCCTTCCCCAAAGTGAACCGCGTAGAGGAACTTGTAAAATATTGCGAAGAGATTGCCTCGGCAGCTCCCGAACTACCATTTTATTTCTATCATATACCCGCATTCAACGGCGCATATCTATCAATGGTTGAATTTCTAAAAGCAGTAGACGGCCGCATCCCCAACTTTGCGGGAATAAAATACACTTTCGAAAGCCTTTACGAATATAATCAGTGCCGTCTGTACAAAAATGGCAAATTTGACATGTTGCACGGACAGGACGAAACAATTCTCCCCTGTCTGGCTATGGGTGGAGCGCAAGGCGGCATAGGCGGAACAACCAATTACAACGGCTGCAATCTTGTAGGAATAATAGAAGCATGGAAAAACGGTGACATTGAAAAAGCACGCGAATTACAGAACTTCTCACAAGAGGTAATAAACGTAATATGTCATTTCCGTGGAAATATTGTCGGTGGCAAACGCATTATGAAACTCATAGGCCTCGACCTTGGAAAGAATCGCACACCCTTCCAAAATATGACCGACGAAGAGGAGGCACGCATGAGAGCCGAACTTGAGGCAATAGATTTCTTCAACCGATGCAACAAATTTTAAACAAGAGTATATTATGGATTGGAAAAAATATCTGACAGAGTGGCGCGACTCATATAAAAGCGACCTGTTGAACGACATAATGCCATTCTGGATGCGTAACGGCCTCGACCGTATAAATGGCGGAGTATACACCTGCCTCGACCGCGACGGTTCGCTGATAGACAGCACAAAATCTGTATGGTTCCAAGGACGTTTCGCCTTTGTTTGCAGTTTCGCATATAACAATGTAGACAAAAACCCCGAGTGGTTGCAAGCAGCGAAAAGCACCATTGAATTTATAGAGAATCACTGTTTCGACACAGACGGCAGAATGTATTTCGAGGTTACGGCCGATGGCAAGCCTTTGCGCAAACGCCGTTACGTATTTTCCGAGACATTCGCAGCCATTGCAATGGCCGAATACTCAAAAGCATCGGGCGACACAAATTACGCCCACAAAGCCTTGAAACTCTTCAACGACATACGCCATTTTATCTCTACTCCCGGGTATATGGAACCTAAATATTGCGAGACATTGCAAGCAAAAGGGCACTCGATAGTGATGATACTCATAAACACAGCCTCGCGTATACGTGAAGTCATCGACGCCCCCGAACTTGATGCGCAAATAAACGAGTCGATAGAGTCGCTAAAGGATTTTATGAAAGAGGAGTATAAAGCACTGCTCGAAACAGTAGGCCCCAACGGTGAATTCATTGACACCTGCAACGGCCGTACGATAAACCCCGGACACTGCATAGAGACTGCATGGTTCCTGCTCGAAGAAGCCAAACACAGAGGTTGGGAAAAAGAGCTTACCGAACGTGCCCTGAAGATTCTCGACTGGTCGTGGGAGTGGGGCTGGGACAAACAGTATGGCGGAATAATAAACTTCCGCGACTGCCGTAACCTTCCTGTACAGGAATACTCACAGGACATGAAATTCTGGTGGCCTCAGACCGAGGCAATCATAGCCACATTATATGCCTACGAGGCTACTCGCGACGATAAATATCTAATCATGCACAAACAGATAAGCGAATGGACATACGCCCACTTCCCCGACAAAGAGTTTGGCGAATGGTACGGCTACCTGCACCGCGACGGCACTGTGGCCCAACCGGCAAAAGGCAACATATTCAAAGGTCCTTTCCACATTCCCCGCATGATGATAAAATCCTATCAGTTGTGTAACCTTTTAATAAAATAGTATGAAAAATTCAAAAATATACCCTTGGGTAGTAGTGGCACTGCTGTGGGTGGTGGCACTGCTCAACTACATGGACAGGCAGATGCTAAGCACCATGAAAGAGGCAATGCAGATAGATATTGTAGAGCTGCAAAATGCCGAGAATTTCGGAATACTGATGGCTGTCTTTCTGTGGATATATGGCTTTATGAGCCCCGTATCGGGAATAATTGCCGACAGAATAAGCCGTAAATGGCTCATTGTGGGCAGTCTGCTTGTATGGTCGAGTGTAACCTACCTTATGGGCATTGCCGAAAATTTTGACCAACTAATATGGTTGCGCGCACTTATGGGAATAAGCGAAGCACTATACATACCCGCCGGCCTCTCGCTCATAGCCGATTATCACAGCGACAAGACCCGCTCGCTTGCAGTGGGCATACACATGACAGGCCTTTACATGGGGCAGGCAATAGGAGGGTTCGGCGCAACAGTTGCGGCAGCCTTCACATGGCACACGGCGTTTCATTGGTTCGGAATAATAGGTATTGCCTATGCTATAATTCTGGCTCTCTTTCTGAAAGACATCAAGCGCGGACCCTCACAAGCAAAATTACAACCCGCAACAGAGAGCTATAAACTTTCAAAAGGATTAGCACTGCTATTCAGCAACATAGCCTTCTGGGTGATACTCTTTTTCTTCGCCTCGTCGAGCCTTCCCGGATGGGCAACAAAAAACTGGTTACCCACACTTTACGCCGAGAGCCTTAATATTCCCATGGCCGAGGCCGGTCCTATATCTACAATAACCATTGCAGCCTCGTCATTCATCGGAGTTATTTTCGGCGGAATGTTATCAGACCGCTGGGTACAAAAAAATCTGCGCGGACGCATATACACGAGCGCCATAGGCATGGGACTTACAATCCCTTCGTTGGTGCTCATAGGCATTGGCGAGAGTTTTGCAGCCGTAGTGTGCGCAGGTATTCTTTTCGGCATTGGTTACGGAATGTTCGATGCAAACAACATGCCCATACTTTGTCAATTTGTATCGGCCAAACAACGAGCAACGGCATATGGTATAATGAATATGGTGGGTGTATTTTCGGGAGCAGCAATTACACAGGTGCTTGGCAAATGGACCGACGGAGGACAGTTGGGATTCGGCTTTGCAGTGTTAGGCGCAGTGGTGTTTGTTGCCCTTATGGCACAACTTTTAATACTGAAACCCACGACAGCAAATATGGAGTAATGCAACTATGAATTATTTGAAAAACTGCATTTTGCATATATTTACCATGCTGTTTGCAGCATCGTGTACACAATCGGTCATTACAATAGACTCGATAGGCACAATGCCCGACGAAGAGCATGGTTACACATTGGGAGTATCGGCATGTTACGCAGCCACATACGACAGCACCATACTGCTTGCCGGCGGATGCAATTTCCCCGAGACCCCGGCCGCCGAAGGTGGTGCAAAAAAGTATTATAAAGGAGTATACTCAGCCTCGCTGTATGGGGCTGAACTGCACTGGAAAAAAGTAGGCGAACTTCCCGAGGCATCAGCCTATGGTGTATCCCTGCAATATGGCAACAAACTTATAATTGCCGGCGGAATGAACGAACAAGGTTCATCGGACAAAGTTCACATGCTCGAAATACTCAACGACGGTTGCCACGTTGAGCAACTGCCATCGTTGCCATACAAGATTGACAATGCAGCAGGTGCTGTTGCAGGTAATTTCATATATATTGCAGGAGGCAATGCCGACGGTGCCCCATCGACAAAAGTATTAATGCTGGATGTAAACAACGTCGCAGACGGATGGAACGAAATAACACCATTCCCGGGCAAAGGGCGCGTGCAACCCGTATGTGCAGCAACTTCACGAGCATTGTATCTTTGGGGAGGCTTTACTTCGAAAAGTGAAAATAGCGATGCAACGGTACATTGCGACGGAGCAAAATTCGATTTTTTGACAGGAAACTGGAGTATGTTACCACAATTCATTGATGAGAATAACCACCCGTTCACCCTTTCTGGTGGCACAGCCATTGCCGTCGGCAATGAAAGGATTGTTGCCACAGGTGGCGTGAACCGCGAAATATTCGAAGATGCAATCTCGGGAACATACAAATGCATTCCGCAAAAGGAATATATGCTACAATCTGCCGGATGGTACAAGTTCAACGACAGACTTCTTCTGTTCGATGTTGCAACAGAAAGTTGGGACATTGTTACCCGCGACAACAAGTTTGCCCGCGCAGGCGCAGTTCTTGCAACCGATGGCGAGACCCTTTTTTATGTAGGCGGCGAGCTTAAGCCCGGCATAAGGACCCCTGAAATATTACAATTTTCAATACAGTAAGTTATTAATATTCAGCATATATAAGAATTCGCATAACCACTTTAGGAAAAATCCCCATGCAATTAGGAAATTACCGTTGCATGGGGATTTTTCCCATAATAAATTTGCAGCAGACAAGAAGATGAAAAGCATCTTTATTACAAACAAATTTAAAAGTGAGAATTATGAAAAAGTTGATGATTATCGCAGTTCTTATAAGCGGAATGCTTATGCCTGCACAGATTTTTGCAAGAAACGACAGACGTGAAGTAAAAAAAGAAAATAGAGTCAGAGTAGATTACAACAGAGCAAAAAAGAATAATAAAGTTGTCAAGCACAATGCCCCCGCACCTAAAAAGCCGGTAGCCGTACACAATCACAAACCCGCGCCGGTTGTACACCATCACAAACCTGCACCGGTTGTAGTACACCACCATAAACCCGCGCCGGTTGTACACCACGTACATTGTGCACCCCCTCCCCCACCTGTTGTACATCACCACCATTGTAGCGAGACTGCAAATGCAGCAGCCGTAGCAATAGGCGTAGTTGGGCTCATCTCACTCCTTGCAAATTAAGCAATTAGAAACTGTCTAAATTCATATCCTTGAGATTATTATAGCTATTTTTTGAAAGAAATTTAAACAGTTTCTTAATTAAACAAGAAAAAGTTTTAAAAGAATTATACTTTTTATAATTAATTAGACGAAATATTTTTTCATTGTGGTTATCTTTTCTGCCGAAGAATAAAGTTTCGGCAATCAAAAAAGTTCCTTGCATGCAAGGAACTTTTTTGATTGTATATTTACTCAACAATAAGAGCTGTTTAAATTTCCATTAAAAAATCTCTCTACACTATTTCTTTTTTGTCAAATCTTTGATTCTTTCCTCTTCATTGAGCTTGCACACCAAAAGATTACCATCCTGTTCAGAAACTACACAATCGCTTATACCTATGACAACCACCTTTTTACAATTTTCAGTATGCACAATGCAGTTACGCGAGTCGTGTATAGAAATATCATCCCCTATAAGCACATTACCGTTAAGGTCTTGCGACAAATGCGAGTGTAACGACGTCCATGTGCCAAGGTCGCTCCAACCAAAATCGGCCGGAAGAACAAACACCTCATCGGCATGCTCCAATATTGCGTAATCCACCGAAATATTGCGACAATAAGGATATTTTTCGGCAAGTAGAGCCGCCTCGTCCTCTGTGTCAAAGTAAGGCAACATCGACTCGAAAATCTGCGCAATCTGCGGCTGATAAATGCGAAAGGCATTTACCACCGTCTGCACGTTCCACACAAAAACTCCCGAATTCCAATAAAAATTCTTTTTGCTTATGTACACCGTTGCCGTGTCAAGGTCGGGTTTTTCTTTAAAAGAATCCACGCGGAAAATCTCTTTATTCGACAATGAAGCATTGCCCAAAGCAGCCTCAATGTAGCCGAATCCTGTTTCGGGACGCGTAGGCTTTATTCCTATGGTAAGAATCGCGTCCGAATCTGACACAAATTTCAATGACGACATTATAACACGTTGAAATTCCACAACATCCGTCACAAGATGGTCGCTGGGAGTAACAACCATATTGGCTCTTGGGTCAATTTTTTTAATCCTCCACGCAGCATAAGCGATACAAGCGGCAGTGTTGCGTCGGCACGGTTCTTTTAAAATGTTGCCCTCGGCTATTTGAGGCAACTGCTCACGAACGAGCTGAGCATACTCTTCGGACGTCACAACCCACGTATTTTCCAAAGGGCAAATACCTTTAAAATGCTCTACGGTCAGTTGCAACAACGACTTTCCGCACCCAAGAACATCAATAAACTGTTTCGGTTTTTCGCGCGTGCTGACAGGCCAGAAACGGTTACCCACTCCTCCTGCCATAATTATCAAATGATTAGAATTGTTCATATCTGTTTCTATACTATATATTTATTACGAACAAAAACCATGTTCGCAGTTTGCAAAGATACATACAAACGAGCGAGAAATATGAAATTTGTTTCAACATTTCTCACAGCGAATACAGTATATCTATGTACAAAGATACACAAAAACTCGACAATATATAATATATGTTTAAATTTTTCATCAAAAATTCATAGAGCGGCATAATTCATCCATTTACAAACAATCACAAAAATTTATTTAATAAAAATAAAAAACATATTTGTCCGCTGCAAAATAGTTAAAATAAAACAAAACTGCTAACTTTGCATAAAGAACATATATCAAACAGAGAATAAATACATAAACAACATAAATACATGTTGAAAAAGTTAAATAATATTATATATTGAATATGCGTGGTTTTATAAAATTTACTATTGATTGTGTAACATTCTTAGTAGGTATTTCAGCATTTGTATTGCTATTAGTTTGTCCCGAATCAAAAAATTTATCCACACTGACACATGTAGCCTCGACATTCTGTATATGCTACATACTGCGCACAATATACCTATCGTTCAGAAGACCGTTATTAGATTGGCACTTACTTCATGGCAGTTTTTTGCGCAAAGTAATATGCTTTGTACTTTTGATGCCGTTTCTTTTAACCGACGCGACAAAGCTTATTGACACATCAACAGAATCTTCGGCCGAATTTGTATATGATGAAAATCTTTATAAATCTCAAGTCGATACAGCCGACCTGAAAAACAAACAAGTTGATCCCCCTTTATTATGGAGCGTATATTATCATTTTATAGACCCCGGTAATCAACACATGACAACAACATCCAATGGTCGTGGGTGGGCAGCATTAATTGCTATACTGGGTGTCTTTTTATTAAATGGTCTGTTAGTTTCATCAATAATCGGCTATGTAGATACCCGAAAAGAAAAATGGTTAAAAGGAGAACTGCGCTACAACTGGTTTTTAAGATTGCTAAACATAAAAGGCCACTATGTGATTATTGGAGGCAATGACATGACGCAATGTATAGTAAACCAATTACTTAAAACAATCAGCACAAAATACCGCTTTATAAAGCCATATATACTTATTCAAACATCACGCGACGTAGAAAGTTTCAGACGTGAATTATATTCAACTTTAACAGAAAAACAACAACAAAGAATTATAATATATTACGGTAACAGAAATTCCGAAAAAGATTTAAAAGAACTGTGTTTATACAAAGCTATAAAAGTATATATACTTGGCGAAGAGACACGAACAGACGACATAGAATCATACCACGACACAATGAACATGGAATGTTTGAGTATGATCAGCGATTATCTCAAAAACATTAAGCAACAAAGAAAGAACAAACTTGAATGTCGTGTAATGTTTGAATACCAGACAACATTTTCCGTATTTCAATTTTACGACATTGACAAAGAAGTTGAATCTGTCGTTGATTTCAAGCCATTCAACTACTATGACATGTGGGCCCAGAAAGTGTTTATCAACAGAGAGATAGATACAGAAAAACTTAAAGAAAAGTCACTAAAGGGAGGTTATCTTCCTTTAGAGGGATACAAAGGAGTAAAAAAAGAGGACAATGATTATGTACACCTATTCATTGTAGGAATGTCGCGAATGGGAGTAGCAATGGCTATTGAAGCTGCACATTTGGCGCATTATCCTAATTACAGCGAAGAAAAAAAGATTCGTACAAAAATAACATTCATAGACAAAAATGCAGCCGAAGAAAAAGACTTCTTTATGGGAAGATTCAAAGAGCTTTTTTCTCTCTCACACTATCGCTATGGAGTAATTGATAACACAAATGGATTAATGTGGCAAAAATCCCATACCCCAACCGGCAAAGATTATTTGGGTGGAGATTTTCTTGACATTGAGTGGGAGTTTATAAATGGAGGAATAGAACAGACCGACATTCAAAATTACATTCTTGAAACAACTAACAACAATGCAAGAATTACCATAGCAATATGCCTGCCCGAATCGAATCGTTCGCATGCCTCGGCACTGTATTTGCATAAAAAAATATACGAATCGGAATCAGTACAGCAAGTATTGGTATATAATCGCTACGGAAATACAATTATAAATGCACTACATTCAAATGAAACGAAACATCCATATTTAAACAAACTGAAATCTTTCGGCTCGCCCGAGGAGTGTTTCGACACCAAATGGTTAGAGCAAAGTGAAGAAATTGGCAAAGCCATAAATGACAGATATACCGACATTGAAAAACTATATATTAACGTGAGTTCGACATAATATTATATAAAGTTTGTTATACTCCGTTTCAA
>CAZXIQ010000071.1:0-8423 GCA_964640785.1 uncultured Bacteroidaceae bacterium
GTAGCCATACTTGTGGCAGTGGGCGTATTCCGTGCCTCGGGAGCAATGGACATGCTCGTGGACGGAGTATCGGCGTGTGTTGCCTTTTGCGGCGGCGACACAGACTTTGTGGCAGCCCTGCCGACGGCCATCATGAAACCCCTGAGCGGCAGCGGCGCACGCGGGCTTATGATAGACACGATGACCACCTACGGTGCCGACTCGTTCGTAGGGCGTCTCGCCTGCCTGTTCCAAGGAGCGACAGACACCACATTCTACATACTCGCCGTATATTTTGGCAGTGTAGGCATACGCAAGACCCGACACGCCGTAACATGCGGCCTGCTTGCCGACCTTGCCGGAATATTGGCAGCAATAGGCATTGCATATATATTCTTTTAAAAAAACTTTAAACAATTATAACCATGAAAAAAGTCATTATCAACATCATGCTGTTAGTCTGCACATTGGCAGCAACCGCACAAAAGTTAGAATTCAATCACGGCCCCTATCTGCAAAATATGGGCAGCGACGAAGCGACCGTATATTTCACCACAAACAAAGAGGCATTCTCGTGGGTGGAAGTTACAGGCGACAAATGGACAAAGCCACAAAGATTCGCCACAGTGGAAGCAGGACAGTACAACGCATACAACAAAGAGAACAGAGTGCGCATCACAGGCCTGAGACCTGCAACAAAATACCGCTACCGCCTTATCTCAAAAGAGATTACCGAGTACAGACCTTACAGTGTAAAATATGGCGACAGCATTGCAACCGCATGGGAAGAGTTTACCACATTCAATCCCAAGCAGAAGAGTTTCACATTTGCCCTCATCAACGACGGACACGACAAGCCCGAAAAGGTTAAAACCCTGCTCAACAAAGTATCGCTTGGCAACATGGACATGATATTTTATCTTGGAGACATGATGAGCTACCTTGACAAGGAAGAGGCACCCTACTACGCATTCATCGACCCGTCGGTGGAACTTTTCGCCAAGAACAAACCCTTTATAGCCATACGCGGCAACCACGAGACACGTGGCAAATTTACACGCAACTACATGAACTTCATAGGCTGCCCCAACAACCGTTTCTACAACATTGAATACTTTGGAAACACAGCAATCGTAATACTCGACACAGGCGAGGACAAGCCCGACACACAGCCCGTATATGCAGGCATGAGCTGCTACGACGACTACCGCATGGAACAGCTTGAGTGGTTGAAGAAAGAGGCATCGACGAAACGATTCAAAGCTGCGAAAAACAAAATAGTACTTATGCACATACCCCCCATGCTCATCGACGGCGACGACGCCAACAGCCCCGAAGAACATGCAGTTCAAGAACTCGAGAAACACTTCCTGCCCCTCTTCAACGAAATAGGCATCGACATATCAATCTCGGGACACACCCACAGATACATTTTCTACGAAAAAGGCAAACGCGGAAACAACTTCCCCATGATTACCAACGACAACAAGAGCATAATGCTAGTAAAGTGTGACAAAAATGGTATAAACGTAAAAATAACAAACCTTAACGACGAGGTACTTCTCGACAAACAATTTTAGTCACACCCCCAAAAAAACAAAAGCACCATGATAAGCTACCAGAGCGAGGGCATAAAAATGCCCGCCATTAAAAAACGCGACACAAGCGCGTGGATAAAAAAAGTAGCCGCATCGTATGGCAAAAAGTGTGGCGACATTGCCTACATCTTCTGCGACGATGCAAAGATTCTCGAAGTAAACAAAGAATATCTGCAACACGACTACTACACAGATATTATAACATTCGATTACAGCGAAGAGGATTGCATCAGCGGCGACCTGTTCATTAGCCTCGACACAGTGCGCAGCAACAGCGAAATGTTAGGCGTCAGCTACGAACAGGAGCTACACAGAGTAATTATCCACGGCATACTGCACCTTTGCGGGATAAACGACAAAGGCGAAGGTGAACGCGAAATTATGGAAGCAGCAGAAAACACCGCCCTTTCGATGAGATAATCATCGAAAGGGCGGTGCCCTGTAAAAATCAATAATTATAAATTTATTTTTACAACCAATTAATGGGCAAATATCCAAAAGCTATTAAGGATGGTAACAATGAAAGCCTGAGGTTAGTACAAAGCCCGACATCTACCCGCCAAAAACATCACCTATAATACCATCCAACTGCTCCTGAATATTTCTAAACTCGGTGTTAAGATTGAGTGTCCGCACAATAATACGATTGCCATCAAAGACAGCATCTAATTCGGGCACGACCTCTTCGGTTGTCTGCGCATACAACAACATGCCTGACACCTTGCCGCTGTGCTCTTTATCCTTATTCTTTACATACGCGAGTATCTGATACAAATTCCCCGAATGTATGGTGCTTTTATTATATTGCGACTGCATCATACTTCTGTAATATTTTGTATCAATGACAAGGGAATGCCCTGCCTGATGCAACGTTATATCACTTCTCATGGAGGGTAAAAGGTCGAGCCCCACAGACTTGTCGTCCACAAATATGTTCCATTTTATTGTGTCGGCATTGGCTTTGAGCGACGGATGGTGACGTTTGTAATAATTCAGCACAAAACGCTCGAACAGTCTATTCATATGCTCGTCCGAGAATGTCGGCATAAACAACTCTCCCGTCTCGGTTGTCATCAGCGTACCATCAGCTATAAAATAGCATATATTCATCAGCATGCGATAATTGCGGTTACAACGGCCGAAACGAAATGCGCCCCACTTGACTGTACACAAATTTATCTCATCTATGCCATCGAAGAAAGGCAAAATGGCACGCAACTGTTTTTTGCGTTTCAACTTTACATCGTTGCTGCGCATAAGCAACAGCATTGTACTTTTCAGGATACTGTTGAGCTTGTTATTAACCGACAATTCGTCATATTCGCAACGGAGCAGTCTTTTACGTCGCATCAAGTTGCGCAAAGTGCTGTTAATATCGAGACGACCGCGCAACACAGGCAATGTTTCGTGCCTCTCTATATACTCTTTGTACAACCCCTGTTTCAACTGCTCGGAAACACCGCGATAAAGAATTTCGGCAAATAAATCCATTATCTGCTCATACTCTTCTTTGGCAATATTCTCGTAATTATTCTTCCTGAGCTCTTGAAAAGCATAGGACAACATGTAGTATATATTGCGTATCAGTATGTGCTTGCCATCACTCATTTATTGCTTTATTCAATTTTTCGGACCACATTTTCACCTTTTCGTCATTGTCGAACCAATATTCCCGTAGCAAAGGAATAATATCATAGTTTACAACAGCATAAAGCCACCGGGCGGTTACATCATCGGGGTTATTGTAACACAAATAACTGTGCCCAATCTCAAAGCCCGAGCCTAAAGAGTCGTCCCCGGCAATGTCTTTGTTAAGCTCGATAATTTGCGAGACGAGCCTGTTATACCTTTCATCATTCAACGTCCTTTGACACTCCTTGAACCCATCCGTATGAAAGCCGGGCTTAATATCGAAGAAACTGAAACGGCGACGCAAAGCATAGTCAATGAGAGCAAGGCTGCGGTCGGCGGTATTCATCATGCCTATAATATAAAGATTGTCGGGCACATAAAACCTTTCGCCGCTGTACACCAACGACACACACTCCTTGCGATAAACATTTTCGATAAGCATCAGCAATTCACCGAAAATCTTTGATAAATTACCTCGGTTAATCTCGTCTATGATGAAAAAGTATGGCCTGCCGGAATCGTTCTTGGCCAGCGTGCAAAAGTTATAAAAAATACCCCGACGCAATTTAAAACCATCATCGTCTGGCTTATAACCTTCGACAAAGTCCTCGTAAGAGTAATTTTGGTGAAACTGCACAAAACAGATGCGATTTTCATCTTTGCAGCCCATGATGGAGTAGGCCAACCTTTTGGCACTGAATGTCTTTCCCACGCCCGGAGCACCTTGCAATATTATATTTTTCTTACATTCGAGTTTGGCACGAAGATGGTTGTAATCATTCTCGCTCATAAACACCTCGGAATGAAAATCATTTACCGTATAAGGCTCTTTTTTGGAGGCCGACAAAGGCGTTGCATCAGCCTCACGAATAATGTCCATAAGCACTGTATACTCTTCGTTCGTGAGTTTGAAGAATGTGCCGTTGGGGTTTACGAGAAACTCCATACTTTGAAGTTCGGGGACATCCTTTATTGCAGAAAAGTCAATAGGCGTTGTAAGCGTTTCCTGCTTTCTGAAAAATATACGCTCGCCGTCACTTGCTCTTGACACAACGGCAAGGCACAGTATCTGCTTGGTGGGATTAGATTCGTAACAAATAACCGCATCGCCCTCTTTCGCATCGACAAAATGTTGAAATATGCGACGTTTATTGCCATTGGCATTATACAAAGTGAACTCTTGCTCTTCGCCCACACCCCATTCGGCCATACTCCAATATTTGGGATTGGCGTTCAGCCACCAATGACCGGCCGACAAAATATCATCAACCGGAACAGGCTCTTCTGCCCCACTCGCCTTAACATCTGCTACCGGCCGGAGCATCTTGGCAACAGAGAGACGAGACTGCGACCTGCGGCTCACATAATAGCAAAAATCAATGGTTGCAGTTCTCATATTATAATCGGGATAACATTCGTTGGTCAGAAAAGCATAAAGCATCTGCTTGTACTCGGAATCTGCTGCAAGAACTTCGGCAATTTCATCATAAAGTCGATAAGTCTCGACAACGGCCACCGCACCCTTGCCCCGTAATTTGAATGGCACACCAAACTCATTAAATAACGTCTGCGCAACCGTCTGCTTATAAATGTAATATTTTTCGGGGAACCGCAACCACAAATATGTACTTATCACATTCTCGTTGTGATAATGTTTCAGGTTGCCGTTCTTATCCCACTTGCGGTGTATTTGCTCGATTGCAGCTTTGAAATATTCTATACGGTCGAGCAGAGGAATTTTCTCGTCAAACAAATCAGCAAATAAATGCCGCACATCATTGGGAAACTCATTGGCATATTGTCCTATCATAGCAGCCGGCCACACATGCGAAGAGCGCAACAAATTCCCCGTTTTTGCCAACGAACGGGTGAGCATATCCGCAAAGTCGGGAGCATTAACATTCCAGTTATCTTGAAAACATTTGACCGCCTTCCATTTGTATATTTCATGTGAAATATTCCTTTCAAAATCGGCTTTGTACCTGCTTATATGTTCATACAATTTTTTCATGTCAAGTGTCATCATGGTGCAACTATTTTAATGCTTGTTTAGAAACTTTTCAAAGTTAAGAAATATCCTTAAAATATTCACACAATATGCAAAAAAACACTCAACGTGCCCCTGAAAAGCGAAACAGGACAAACAACAAACAAGGCCGAACAGCACAAATGTGAATCACAAACAATTTTTTGTGTTAATTCCACAACCCTACAAGTTGCGTACCGGCCTATATTTGCATAATTACGAACATAAACACAAACACCATGCTTAACATTTACGATTGCCGCGACCTTAGTGCAAAAGAGATTATAGAGTACATGATGGAACTTTACCCATCGTTGAGATATTTAAAAGAGAGACGCCAAACATACATCGGCGCAACAGGCGACATTGCCGAGCGTCTTTACCGTCACAATGCAGCAGACGAGGTAATCTTCTGCGCCCGAACAGCCCACCGCAATGTAGCGGCAGCGGTAGAGGCATTGGCACACAATATGGGTTTTAATATTGGCGACGTAAAATGGGGCGGCAATGGAACAAACAGCCATTCTATATATGTTTATGCGTATAGAATAACTGACGACACGGTACAATAACGGCCAAAGAGCAGAGCAGGCAAAAGCACCTTAATAAAAAATTACAGGGCTCAAAATATGATGTGCCCTGTAATCTCTATTTACACAAAATTATGGATAGTCCCATTTACTACCATGGGAGTGCCAATTACAGTCTTACTTTCACATTCCCATTTTGGTATTGAAATGCCATTACCCCACATAATGCCATAACAATATTCATTTCTAAAAATATTTATTCAATGAATAATATATTAACCTTTAATATAACATCTACGATACTCTATTTTTAGAATACTCCATACTCAAGAGTCACAATCTTACTTCCTTTCTTTATCGAAAGCGAGAATGACATATCCCCGCCTGACACCCCATCGGGTGCAGGAATAAGACCGCCCCAAATAGTGGAAAACCTATATTCATCATCACACATAGTCCATCCCCCCATATCTTCCTCATCACGATTGTTGATAATGCTATCTAAACGACAATATACCGATTCACTCAACTCCTCTTCCATCTCAAGTGTAAGCTTGTCGAGGTATTCTCCTCTAAATGAAGTTTCCCCTTTCTTGTAATCAACTATTTTCACTTCGGGGAATTGTACCGTGGTTATATTCTCCAATATTTCATTATCGGCGAATTGATGTTTCCTATTGTAGTCAAAACATCCCATAAAAGTAAAAACTATTACTACAAAAATGATTAAACGAAACAATTGAACAGGAAACAATGATATTTTAGGTTTCCACCCCGAGAATTTACGTTTATGTATCAAACATGTCTCAAGTGGATACAAGGTTATCCATTCAAATACTGATGCTATCATTTTCAGCAACATATTTAACCAATGCTTGATTTTAAGAAATGTGTTTTTCATATATGTGTTTATTTGTTGTAAAGACAATAGTTTCTTTATCTAATTCACCATTATTATTTTCTACGAATAATGTAACTTTAATATTAGAGCCGAATATTTCACACTGAATTTTGTTCCTAATGTTTCTGCTTTTATCTCTTACATCGAACTGACGTTATTTAATGTAACATCCATTTCCAGCACGGGATAACCTCAATAGCTCCATGCCGATCTGTAAAAGTGGTTTCTTCGTCATAAGTGATTATTATGCGACGACTGCAGGGATGGACATTCGGCAACTTAGTCAAAGCGGTCACTTCACGTTCCTTTGTCTGCTCATCGTTCAAAGAGTAGGCAACTTGTATAGCCAATTCATCTTCAGGAATATAGAAATCAACTTCTATATTGGAGTTGTAGAAATATACGCGCTCATTGTCCACATCGTGCCCATATTTACGAAATAAGGATAGTGCTACTATATTTTCCAAAAGAGTGGTTTCTACATTCTGCAATTGAAGCGATAGAAGGCCATTATCGATAAAATAATATTTACATACGCTCTCTTTCTCTGAAAACGCAGAAGCAATATTCCTTAGACGCAATAACAGCCAAGCATCCTCCGAGTAGTTTACATACGATGAAACAGTGGGTACACTAATGCGACCAGCAACACTTGAAAGTATCTTTGACAATCTATTATATGATATAGGCTGCCTTACACTCTCAGCCAACTTTTTGGTCATTAGCTGCAACTGTTTAGGGTTGGATATTTTGTTACGTTGTACTATATCACCAAGGTATATTTTTTGGTACACACTTGACAAATAATGCCTTTTAACAGGTAGATTAACCGATTCGGGCAATCCTCCCCAAGTAATATATTCTTGATAGGCCCTCATAAAGCGCGCCTTGGTCTCTGTTGCAGTTAATGCCTGTTCGTCATACGCCACACTTGTATGATTCAGAAATTCTTTAAAACTCAATGGATAAACTTCAACAGGTAAATATCTGCCACCTAATTCAGACATAATTTCGCGAGAGAGCATCTTTGCATTGCTTCCGGTGATAAAAACACTGTATTTCTTGTCAGCAAGATTACGGGCAAATTTCTCCCACCCTTCGATGTTTTGTATCTCATCAAGAAAGAGCATTGGGCGTTTTCCATACATCTCTTGATGACATTCAAGTATAAGGTTGAAGTCCTCTTTGGTAAAACCATCAAGTCTTGTATCCTCAAAATCTAAATACAGCATATCTTCCCAGCCGTATCCGGCATTAAGCATCATACGCATTTTTTGGAAAAGAAGGAATGACTTACCCGAGCGCCTTACCCCTACAAAAATTTGCAAAGGAAAAGAATCCAAATTAAAGTCGCGATAAAGAATATTGTATTTTTCAATATCCTTTTGATTGTCAAGCAACACCTGTTTTAATATACTTCTTGATATCGGCATACCCTATTTATTAAATACCGTTTTACAAAACAATGCAAACATACAAACTAATACTTTATAAAACAAATAAATTTGATATTTATGTGACTTTCCTTAGGAAAAAGTTGCACTTAATCCAAAGTTTTCAGCTATAATTCGTACATTATGTGGGTTAAAAAGTGAGATAATGCACTCTGAGTGGTCGAAAATCATTCCTTACGCCAGCCCTTAAAATATATGTAACAATCAACAATATATAGAAAAAAAAGAGAACCGCTAATGCGATTCTCTTCGGTGGGCCATCTAGGGCTTGAACCTAGGACCTCCAGATTATGAGTCTGTTGC
>CAZXIQ010000072.1:0-1868 GCA_964640785.1 uncultured Bacteroidaceae bacterium
AACTTATATCAGGGAAAGGCTCCAATCGGAGTCAACCTAAATCAGGAAATGACAAGTTACCACAGTTTAGCATTTTTATTGAGAGGCTCATTGCAAAATGTTACTTTTAAAAAATACAGCTCAGTTATAATTACAGGCGCACACGGTTGCAAACAACTCCCCCGCTTGGCTAAGAGGGGGTGGCCTTTAGGCCGGGGCGTTAGAAAGTCTACCATCTTTCTTCAAACTCTCAATCCGAAAAACTAAAGTTTTTCTCGTCACTCTTATCAAAGATGGACAATTTTTTGTTTGCTTTGCCGTTGATGATTAATGGTAAAAAGTATCGTAGAAATTATACCGAACTGACGTTGATATAGATTATTCATATTTCTTATATTCGCCCCAGCAGCCCTTCATCCTCTCTTTCATCTTCTCTTCGACGGCATTTTCCTGTGGTTGCCACAATATTGTTCCCGCAAGTCTGTCGGGCATGAACTGCTGACGCACAAAGTGTCCCGGGTAGTCGTGGGAATATTTATATCCGTCGGAATATCCAAGGTCTTTCATCAGTTCTGTGGGAGCGTTGCGCAGATGCAATGGTACAGGTTGGTTGCCCGTCTCGCGCACTTTTTCGAGTGCGGTGTTTATTCCCATATATGCAGAATTGCTTTTGGGCGATGTTGCCAGATATACTGTTGCCTGAGCAAGGGGAATACGTCCTTCGGGCCATCCTATTTTCATCACTGCGTCGAAGGCAGCATTGGCCAACAACAGTGCATTGGGGTTGGCAAGCCCAATGTCTTCCGAGGCCGAAATTACCAAGCGGCGGGCTATAAAGGCAGGGTCCTCACCGCCCTCTATCATGCGTGCGAGCCAGTAGAGCGCAGCGTCGGGGTCGCTGCCACGGATGGATTTTATGAATGCCGAAATAATATCGTAGTGCATTTCTCCATCCTTGTCGTATGCTGCGGGGTTGAGCAAAATGCGTTGCTTGACTTTTTCGTTGGTTATGATTATGGGCGAGTCGCTGTCGGCCTCTACCACAAGTTCGAGTACGTTTAACAGTTTGCGTGCATCGCCGCCACTATGGGCAAGCAGCGCTTCAGTTTCTTTAAGTTCCACTCCGCGTTTTTTCAAAACTTCGTCTGTGGTTACTGCGTGTTGTAAAAGTGTTAAAAGGTCCTCTTTTTCAAGAGATTTTAGTACATAGAGTTGGCAACGTGACAATAGTGGACGTATAACTTCGAAAGAGGGGTTTTCGGTGGTTGCGCCGATGAGTGTGACGATGCCTGTTTCCACTGCGTTGAGCAGCGAATCTTGTTGCGACTTGCTGAATCGGTGTATTTCGTCGATGAAAAGTATGGGCGAGCCGCCGGCCGAAAAGAGTGGTGCGGATTTTGCCTTTTCAATAACTTCGCGCACATCCTTAACGCCTGCCGACACGGCGTTAAGAGTGTAGAAGGGGCGGTTCAGTTTGTGGGCGATGATTTTTGCAAGCGTGGTTTTTCCTGTGCCCGGAGGCCCCCAAAGAATGAATGATAGGATACGTCCCGATTCTACCATTTTTCTAAGTACAGCATCTTCGCCTACAATATGCTTTTGTCCCACAAAACCGTCGAGGGTCGTCGGTCTTAGTCGTTCAGCTAAAGGTTGCCCCATCTTCTTTTCCTTTTTTTCTTGTTAATATTGTCGTAAGGTGTGTGACGGTCGCATAGTTAAAGTTTGCTTAAACTGCAGCGAATGTCACCATACTACTTGCAAAGATAATCACAAAATAGTAACTTTGCGGTATAAATACCGCGAAAATAGGCTGCACTCGCTTTGTAACCTGCAAGCAAGCTTGCGTTACGCTCGTTTGCACTATCTTTGCAATATAAATACCGCGAAAA
>CAZXIQ010000072.1:1968-8328 GCA_964640785.1 uncultured Bacteroidaceae bacterium
TAGGCTGCACTCGCTTTGTAACCTGCAAGCGAGCTTGCGTTACGCTCGTTTGCACTATCTTTGCAATATAAATACCGCGAAAATAGGCTGCACTCGCTTTGTAACCTGCAAGCGAGCTTGCGTTACGCTCGTTTGCACAGGCTTTGCATTGGTGTGCATTAAATTTTGAATCAGATGTTGTCGATACTTATTCCGACGAAAGATTATAATTGCCGTATACTTGTCGAGGCACTCTCGCGACAAGGTGAGCTTTTGGCTGTTCCCTATGAGATACTTCTCGGCGAGGATGGTTCGTCGTGTGAGGGGGTGGAACTTAATCGTCCAATGTCGCAACTTCCCAAGTGTCGCATCATAGAATATAAAGAGAATCAGGGTCGTGCGCGTATCAGAAACCGTCTGGCCGAAGAGGCGCGTTACGAAAATATACTGTTTATCGACAGTGATGCAATAGTCGAGAAAAATGATTTTCTGGCAACATATTTGCACGCTCTGCAATACCACGATATTGTATGCGGTGGTCTTTATCATCCTGTTATTATTCCTTCGCCTAATTGTACGCTAAGGTATAAATATGAAAAAAATGCCGATAAAAAACGTCACGCCTCGGTGCGTGCCAAGCATCCGTATAACGATTTTTCAACATTTAATTTTGCCATCAAACGCGAACTTTTTCTGTCTATACGTTTCGACGAGAATATAAAGGAGTATGGTTACGAAGATACTCTTTTCGGGCATCAGATAAAGGCTCTCGGGCATGTGGTGACACATATAGATAATCCGCTGTTGCACACAGGGCTTGAGAGTAATAAGCTGTATCTTAACAAAATAGAACGCTCGCTTGAAACATTGTACACCATTCGCGAAGAGATAGATACAACGCCGTTACTGTCGGCCTATCGTCGTTTGCGCAGCTTGGGGCTTGTCTCTTTTTCGGCGTGTGTGTGGAGGTTTACCCGGAAACTTCTACGCGAAAATCTTATGAGCGAAACTCCATCGCTATTCCTGTTTAAATTATATAAATTGGGCTATTATTGCAATTATGTGCTTGTTAATTGCAAAAAATAAAAAAACAGTGGGCATTGTCATAAAATATTTTCCCCAAATGTGCTCAATGATATAAGAACTTTTCTTATTTTTGCAGTTTAACAAATAAAAGGTTGTGGCACGTGCGTGTCACACGGCAATAGTATACAATTTCAATTGTTACCAAACATGGACATAAAAGAGAACGAGAATCTTGAAAAGAAAAGTATCAGTTTCATTGAACAAGAGATTATAGACGACCTTAGTCAGGGTAAAAATGGCGGCCGTGTACAGACACGTTTCCCGCCCGAGCCTAATGGCTATCTTCATATAGGCCACGCAAAAGCTATATGTATGGATTTTGGAATGGCCGAAAAATATAATGGAATATGCAACCTGCGTTTCGACGATACGAATCCCACGAAAGAGGACACTGAATATGTCGATGCCATCATGGAAGATATTAAATGGCTGGGCTTTGAGTGGGCGAATGTTTGTTATGCGTCGGACTATTTTCCCCAGCTTTGGGACTTTGCAGTCAGACTGATAAAAGAGGGAAAAGCGTATATCGACGAGCAGACCTCGGCACAGATTGCCGAGCAAAAAGGCACGCCCACACAGGCCGGCGTGAACAGTCCCTATCGCGACCGTCCCATTGAAGAGAGCCTTGCCTTGTTCGAAAAGATGAACAGCGGCGAAATTGAGGAGGGAGCAATGGTGTTACGCGCCAAGATAGACATGGCACATTCGAACATGCACTTCCGCGACCCGATAATCTACCGAGTGGTAAAGACGCCTCACCACCGTACGGGCGACACTTGGAAGGCGTACCCTATGTACGATTTTGCTCATGGACAGAGTGACTTTTTCGAGGGAGTGACACACTCGTTGTGTACATTGGAATTTGTACCCCACCGTCCACTGTACGACTATTTTGTGGACGAGCTTAAAGAGGGAAAAGACCTTGACGATAATCGCCCCCGTCAGTATGAGTTTAACAAACTCAACCTCAACTACACGCTTATGAGCAAACGCAACCTGCTTATTCTTGTTAAAGAGGGGCTTGTGAACGGATGGGACGACCCTCGTATGCCTACACTTTGCGGATTCCGTCGTCGCGGCTATTCACCCGAGTCGATACGCAATTTTGTTGATAAGATAGGTTATACGAAATTTGACGCGTTGAACGACTTTGCACTTCTTGAGTCGGCTGTGCGTGAAGACCTTAACAGCCGCGCTACACGTGTGTCGGCGGTAATAAACCCGTTGAAACTCGTCGTTACAAATTATCCCGAAGGACAAAGTGAAACGTTGCAGGCGATAAATAATCCCGAAAAGCCCGAGGCCGGCTCACACACAATAGAATTCAGCCGCGAACTGTGGATTGAGCGCGACGACTTTATGGAGGATGCTCCCAAAAGTTTCTATCGCCTGACCCCCGGTCGTGAGGTACGCTTGAAGAATGCTTATATTGTACTCTGCACAGGCTGCAACAAAGACGAAAATGGAAATATCACCGAGGTTTTTTGTGAGTATATTCCCGGAACAAAAACCGGCGAGCCCGAGGCCAATCGCAAAGTAAAAAGCACCTTGCATTGGGTAAGTTGCAACCACTGCATAAAGGCCGAGGTACGCCTCTACGACCGTCTGTGGAAAGTAGAGAACCCGCGAGACGAAATAGCAGCCATCCGCGAGGCGAAAAACTGTGACAGCCTCGAAGCAATGAAAGAGGCCATAAACAACGAATCGTTGAAGGTACTCACCGAATGTTACGTCGAGAAATTCCTTGCCGATGCAAAGCCTCTTGACTACTTGCAGTTCCAACGTATAGGATATTTCAACGTAGACCCCGACAGCACCCCCGGTCATCCGGTGTTCAATCGCACAGTATCGCTTAAAGATACTTGGAGCAAAATAAAAGGAAAATAAACGGAAAATGGATATATCGTTTTTCAAGTCGAAAGAGTTCCGCTCACTTCTCGAGAGGTACGAACAGATGCAGGAATATGGCATAAATTCATATTTCAGCAGTGACGACCTGCTCGAGATTGCGTCGTATTATCTGTATAAAAACAAACATGCCGATGCGGAAAACGTAATATCCTACGCCCGCCAACTTTATCCAAGCGATACACAGATAACCGAGGCCGAAGTTCGCACCCTGCTTAGCAAAGGCGAAGTGCAAGAGGCTCGCCGCAAGTTAAACAGTATAACAGTTATGGATACACCCGAACTGCAACTGCTGAAGACCGAGGTAGACATGGCAGATGGCGGCGACAGCTCCATTGCCCGGCTAAATGCCATAATGGAAGAGACCAATCTGCGCGACGACCTTGCTCTTAACACATTGGATGTGATGATAAAAGGCGGCTTTCTTGCCGAGGCTCTCACATGGATAGAGAAGGGGCTGCGGCGTTTCCCGTCGGACGTGCCGCTGCTCGAGGCCAAGGCCGATTGCCTTGTCGAACAGCGTCGCATGCAAGAAGCACTTTTGCTATATAATCGTTTGCTCGACAATAATCCCTATAATTATTTCTATTGGGAACAGTTGGGTTACATCTATTATGTGACAGGACGTTGGGGTAAGGCCATCGAGTGTTTCGACTACGAACTTACCACCAACGACGAGGCCGAATATGCCAAGATGATGCAGGCCTACTGCTATTATTATCTTAAAGATTACCATAAGGCTTATGACGCTTTTTGTGAATTGACGGCAATATACCCCGGAAATGTAGTCTCTACTATCTTCGCGGCATTGTCGCTGTGTGGTCAGAAAAGATACGCCGAGGCTCTTCGGTTTTTCGAAGACTTGCAGTTAAGTGGTGAACTTACAACCACCGAGACACTTATAGTCGATATAAACAGAACACTTATATACGATAGTGCAGGCAAGAAAGAGGCCGCCCGTATGATGATGGAAAAACTGCTTTCATTTGATGTTGCCGACATAAACATGCTTGCTCTGCACGGTGCCGGATTTTTGGAGATACACGACAAAGAGAGCCTTTTGCTCAGGCACATGGAGGTAATAGAGCGTGAGCCCAGAAACCGCGACGAAATATTGCTTGAATTTGCACTATACATATATTCCTACGGCCACACATCGTTGGCTGTCACCGTATTAAAACATACACGCGAAAAAATGTACGACTCGGCTGATGTCGATTCTTACATTGTGTATATGTTGTATCACTCGGGGCAAAAAGATGAGACACTCCCTTACATAAAGAGTGCCATAGATGGAAAGTCTAATATTTTATTTGACCTTTTCGGAGTAAAATATGATGCGTCCGTCACTGCCGAAGAGTTTTTTGAGCGTTTGAATGAAATTTAAATAAAGGATAAGAAGTTGATATCTATAAACGATTTACGTGTTGATTTTGGTGGAACCAATCTTTTTCACGATGTCAGTTTCATCATCAACAAAAGAGACCGCATAGCACTTGTCGGCAAGAATGGTGCCGGAAAGACAACAATGTTGCGTATACTTGCCGGTGAGCAGTCGCCGAGCGGTGGTTGCGTGGCTTTGCCGCGTAACATCACCATAGGCTATTTGCCACAGGTGATGACACATGCTGACGGTCGTACGGTTTTTCAAGAGGCCGAACAGGCATTTGAACATATTCACGAAATTGAGCAGCGTTTAAACAAACTGAACAATGACCTTGCCACACGTACCGATTACGAGAGTGAGGGCTATCAGGAAATTATAGAGGAATATACCCATCTTAACGAGCAATATACAATGATGGGTGGCAGCCACTATGAAACTGAAATTGAACGTGCGCTGCAAGGCTTAGGTTTCAAGCGCAGCGATTTTACGCGCCCAACGAGCGAGTTTAGCGGTGGGTGGCGAATGAGAATAGAACTTGCGAAACTTTTGTTGCGTCACCCTGACGTGCTTTTGCTCGACGAGCCTACCAACCATCTGGATATTGACAGTATCGAGTGGCTTGAGCAATTTCTTGCACGTAGCGGCAACGCAGTTGTGCTTGTCAGTCACGACCGCGCATTCTTGAACGCGGTAACCACCCGGACTATTGAGATAACTTGTGGCCGCATACACGACTACAAGATGCCTTACGACGAATTTATGCAATTACGCAAGGAGCGTCGTGAACAGCAGATACGAGCCTATGAGAATCAGCAGAAAGAGATTGCCGATGCGAAACAATTTATAGAGCGTTTCCGTTACAAGCCTACAAAGGCTGTGCAGGTGCAGAGCCGCATAAAGCAGTTGGAAAAGATGGTGCCCATCGTCATAGACGAAGAGGACACGAGCCGTCTGCGATTGAAATTTGCGCCGGCCACACGCAGTGGAAACTATCCGGTTGTGTGCGAGGCGGTAGCAAAAAGTTTCGCAACGCATAAAGTATTCGAAAATGTAAACTTTACAATAAACAGAGGCGAGAAGGTTGCCTTTGTAGGGCGTAACGGCGAGGGTAAGACTACACTTGTGCGTTGCATCCTCGGCGAGCTTGAATTTGATGGAAACATCACCATCGGACATAATGTCGAGACGGCATATTTTGCTCAACATCAGGCGCAACTGCTCGATGAAACTCTCACGGTGTTCGAAACGATAGACAATGTTGCGGCAGGTGATATTCGTTTGAAAATACGTGATATTCTCGGAGCCTTCATGTTCGGCGGCGAGGCCTCGGACAAACAGGTACGTGTGTTGTCGGGTGGTGAGCGCAGTCGTTTGGCAATGATAAAATTGTTGTTGCAGCAAATGAATCTGCTTATTCTTGACGAGCCTACCAACCATCTTGACATGCAGTCGAAAGATGTGTTGAAAGATGCCATTCGCGACTTTGACGGTACAGTGATAATTGTCAGTCACGACCGCCATTTTCTCGATGGCCTTGTTACGAAAGTATATGAGTTTGGCGATGGCAAGGTGCGTGAACATCTTGGTGGTATATACGATTTTCTTGCTGCGAAAAATGCACAGAATATCAACGAGGCAGTGGCTGTTGCCGCAAGGGCCGGAATTAAAGATGCGCCCAAACAACCGAGCGACAGTCGTCTGAGCTACGAGGCAGAGAAACAGTTGGCCAAGCAACGACGTAAAATAGAGCGACGCATAGAAGATAATGAACGTGCAGTTAATGAACTGGAATCGGCCATTGCTGCCATTGAGGCACTTATGAGCACCCCCGAGGGTGGTGCCGATGTTTCCAACTACGAACGTTACGCCTCGCTGAAAAAGCAGCTTAACGAGGCTATGAACGAATGGGAAACAAGCATGGAAGAATTGGAAAATTTGGAGAAAAGTAACTAATATGTTTAATAAATTCATAAATCAATGAAGACAATTATCATAAGCAC
>CAZXIQ010000073.1:0-8292 GCA_964640785.1 uncultured Bacteroidaceae bacterium
GCAACAAGCTTTTTTCCCTCACGCATGCGCTTAAGCACGTCAAACACAGCGCAATTATCAAGGATAGCACCAAACGGACAAGCATTCAAGCACTTTCCGCAATAGATACATTTTTCAGGGTCAATATGCTCAATACCATACTCATCTTTTGAAATAGCCTTTACCGGACATGCCTCTTCACAAGGAACAGGAATATAAACAATAGCATGATAGGGGCACACCTGATGGCACTTACCACAACTTATACATTTATCATGGTCGATAAATGCCTTGCCGTCTCTATCGTACGAAATAGCATCCTTGGGGCAATTATTATAACAAGGACGTGCAGCGCAACCGCGACAAAGATTAGACACCTCATAATTAATCTTCACACACGACGAACAAGCCTCGTCCATCACACTGAGAATACTCTTTTCAGGAGCGATGCCCTCACGGTCGAGCATGCGCTGTGCATAACTTGCCAATGTTGCAGTTTCATCAACCTCGTCGCTCATGTCAAAGCCAAGCATTGCCATGGTCTTATATTTTGTAACTGCACGCTCTTTATGCACGCAACAACGTCCCAAAGGTTTCTGTGTACGCGGATGCAATTCTATCGGAAGACGATCAATTTTTTCCAAAAGAACATCATCCTTCCACATTTTTACCAACTGCGCTAAAAGATGATAGCGCACAAACATCATATTATTGTTATAAGCCATAGTTATTTTAATTTACCGCAAAAGTAATATAAATTGAGTAATTTTTTCAATATTTTGCAATCTTCTTTACTGTAAAGGATAAAATTGTACTCAGAAGAGGTTGCCGTTAGGCCGAAAAAGTATATTTATTCACCCACAGACCAAACTTATAAACAAAATTTGCTTGCCGTCAAGCAAATGACAGGCAAGCAAATTCAATTATAGGGAAGTTCTATAAATAAGTTATAATCTTACTTTAACAGCCTTATCGCCGATGCAAACAATATAAATACCCTTGTCGAGAACAATCTCCGCATCACCTGCAACCTCTTTCACCAAACGGCCATCCATCGAGTAGATGCATATTGTCTCATCAGCATTGCAACCGTTGATTGCAATCTTGCCGTTTGCAACAGCCACCGATGCCAAACATTCATCATCCGCGGGTGCGGCGATGCCCGTTGTCTTGCGCAACTCTGTCATGTCCATCTCCACCACTGCATCAAAGTTTTTTGTAAATACTTCGGGATACTTATTTTTGCAACCGATGGGAACATAGAGAGTGCCACGAGGTCTGACCCTAATGCCGGTGTTAAAGGCGATATATCGTTGTGACTCATTATTAAATTCAGGGATAGTGTCAGAGAGTATATATACTGCTTTTATAGAGTTACAGCTCGCAAATACATTATCTCCTAATTTTATCTTTTCCGATGCAATGATAACCGTATCAAGTGCGCTGTGGCCATAATAACCCTTATTGGCAATGTAATCTACATTTTGGGGGATAATAACCTTCTCGAATCCGGCTCTCTCAAATGCATTCTCTCCTATATTTTTTACTGTGCGGGGGATGTTACACTCTTTTAGACCCGTTGCTCTACAAAATGCAGAACTCGGTATTTCAGTGATTTCTCCCAAATCGGTCACTCTCTCAAGCGATCGACAGTCATAAAAAGCAGACTCACCAAGCGACTTAAGGTTTTTAAGGTTCAATTCTCCACTTAACATTGTGCAAGCCCTGAATGCCTCTTTACCGATTGTTTCCACATTCTCCATTGCAATAGATGCCAATGCACTGCAATTAGAAAATGCCTTTTCGTCAATTGTTTTCACATTGTTAATATCAATCGATATAAGTGAATCACAATTATGGAAAGCTTTCTTATCAATGTATTTAAGAGTGCCGGGCACGTTTACCTTTTTGATTATTGTATCATTCGAAAAAGCACTTTCTGTAATTCTAACCGTACCCTCTTTTATATTAACAACAGTGTCTGTAATGGCCGCAGAGTTTTTAAATCCTAAGAGAGATTTTCCAATATATACCAATCCTTCAGGCAGGTTCTTGTACCAGTTTGTACCTTCAAAAGGTTTCTTTGACATTACATCAATATTGTCATCTATAACTATATTATCTATATATTCTACTAGTCCACCCCAAGGGTCATCAGACAATTCACCTTCGCCTAAGAGTGTCAATGTCTTTGTCTGCAAATCAAGTTTCCAATTGATATCAGAAAATTCACTTTCAACAGCATTGTCGTCATACTCCGCAATATAATCAAACCAACTACACCAATCTTGATTGTTATTGTAAGCATCTTTACTACCTGCGGGAACACAAAGTAACACTTTGTCGCGGTAATTGATATCAGCAAAAGCAGATGAATTAATTTTAATCCTATCAGGGCTGTCATTAAGGACCTTTATCATTCTAATAAAAGTATTACTGAACGCATTAAATCCAATGCTTGTAACACTTTTAGGGATAGTAACACTTATAAGACCGCTGCAACCTAAAAACACATAATCCCCTATGCTTGTAACACTTTCCGGGATTGTTATGCTTGTAAGGCCACGGCACCAACTGAACGCATAACGTCCAATGCTTGTTACGCTATTAGGGATTTCAATGCTTGTAAGCCCGCTACAATTTCTAAACGCATAATCCCCTATGCTTGTAATACCATTATGAGTTGTAACACTCACAAGTTTACCGTATCCATAAAACACATTACTCTTTATTTCCGTAACATCTTCGGGGATAACTACATCTGTAACCAATTCACCATTCAAGTATAGATTCTCAGCATAAATTAATGGATTGGAGTAATTATCGATTTTTAACCATGCTGTAAGGTTTTCAATATAAACATCACTAAGGTTTTCACAGTTCTTGAACGCATAATATCCAATACTTGTAACACTCTCCGGAATTTTCACACTTGTAAGGGAGGTGCAACCAGAGAATGCATTATCGCATATAGTCGTGGTTCCATCTTTTATTTCCAAAGATGTGCTATCAGGCATGGTTCCTACATATTTGTACAACGAATTTCCAAAATATAAAAGACCCTCAGGAAGATTCTTTTCCCATGCAGTAGCATTGAACGCACCATTTCCTATACTTTCGATACTGTTACCAATTGCTATATTTGCAAGGTTGGTACAACCATTGAATGCGTAATCACCTATACTTTTAACACTCTCGGGAATGACAATACTTGTAAGGCCTGTACAATTTTGAAACGCATAATTGCCAATGCTTGTAACGCTGTTAGGGATTGTAATAGCGGTAAGTTTCTTATAGCCTACAAACACCTCATTCTTTATCTCATTAACACCCTCGGGTATTGTAACGCTTGTAACCAATTCTCCATTCAAATATAGGTTCTGAGCGTAATTCAACGGATTTGACCAACTGTTGTGTTCAATATTACACCAAGCAGCAATGCTATTAATATAAACAGCATCAAGATTAGTGCAACCATAGAAAGCCCAAAGTCCTATACTTGTTACGCTATTAGGAATAGCGATACTTGTAAGACTTATGCAATTTTCGAACGCATAGCCTCCTATACTTGTCACACTGTTAGGTATTGTAACACTTGTCAGGCCGACGCAATCATCGAACGCATAGGCTCCTATGCTTGTCGCGCTGTTAGGGATTGTAACGCTTGTAAGGCCGGTGCAACCAGAGAATGTTGCCCCTTCTATCGCTGTAACACTTTCGGGGATTGTGATACTTGTAAGACCGGTGCAACCATAAAAAGCACCGTAACCTAGTCTTGTTACGCTGTTAGGGATTGTAACGCTTGTAAGGCCTGTACAATTTTGAAACGCACAGTCTCCTATGCTTGTCACACTGTTAGGGATTGTAACACTTGTAAGGCCGGTGCAACCAGAGAACAAAACTTGCCCTATGCTTGTGACAGTGTAACTTTTGTCATTATAATTTATAGTTTCAGGGATTACAAAATTGCCTGAATATTTATTATTTCCAATGGATACAATAGCTACGGTTGTATCAGAAGTTTGGCTGTACATAATACCATCAACTTCAATAACATCAAAGTCGTAAGCACTAATCACCACGCTGCACAGCAGCATGCTCATTGCAACAAATAGTTGTCTGATGTAATTTTTCTTCATAATTTTTATTAATTGTTATAAATTCTGTTTAAGCATATTTCAAAAGTATCACAAAGTTGTTTTAACAATATTTATCTTAAAATAAATAAAAACGGCGCAAATTTAATAATAAAACATTTTGCAAACAAGAATGCAATAATTATATTTATTAACAAGAATAACAGTATAAACCGTATTTAGAAATCTCATACCAAACGAAAATTATAATGTTTCATCTACTGAAGAAATGAGCGACGCATAATGGTCGGTACATGAAATTTTTGTAAATTTGCAACAGCGTTGCTAACCTCGGTTGCACTCATCGCTATTGAAAATAATGTTTACAAAATGAAACCAAGCGACAAGAGAGAACTTATAAAGAATCTTTACGACGGCAAAAATTTGCTGCGTGAAGAGTGGCACACTCTGCTTACTGCTCTCAACAACGAAGAGAAAGAATTTCTTCGTTCGATGGCAGCAGAAACAGCCATGCAAAAGTTCGGAAAGGGCATATACATTCGCGGGCTTATAGAAATAAGTTCATACTGTCGCAACAACTGTTACTATTGCGGCCTGCGATGCAGCAACAGCGAGGCGAAACGCTACCGATTGACAAAAGAAGAGATACTCGAATGTTGCGCACGTGGCTCGCAGCTCGGCTTTAACACTTTTGTGCTGCAAGGTGGCGAAGATGCAATGCAAAATGATGTTTGGATTACAGATGTAGTAAGCGAAATACGTAAAGAATACCCCGGAAAGGCAATCACCTTGTCGGTGGGCGAACGCAGTGCCGAGGCCTATCGTGCTTTTCGCCGTGCAGGTGCCGACAGATATTTATTGCGTCACGAGACACGCAACGCCAATCACTACTCACTGTTGCACCCTGCGACAATGAGCGCAAGCAATCGCCGCGAGTGCCTTGCAACCCTCATACGCGAAGGCTTTCAGACAGGTTCGGGCATGATGATAGGCTCCCCCGGGCAGACAACCGAGCACCTTATCGACGACCTGCAATTCCTTGAAATGCTCAACCCCGCAATGATAGGCATAGGCCCTTTTATTCCGGCAGCGGGAACACCTTTTGCACAAGAACCGGCCGGCAGCATAGAGACTACGTTGTTGTTAATATCCTTGCTACGCCTGCGATTCCCGGCAGCCCTCATTCCCGCCACCACAGCCCTCGCAACCTTGCACCACGATGGCCGCACAAAAGCCATACTCGCCGGTGCAAACGTGGTAATGCCCAACCTCTCACCACCCGCAGTACGCGACAAATATTCAATATACAACAACAAAGCAATCAACGGCAGCGAATCGGCCGATGAGATTGAAAAACTCGAAAAAGAACTAAACGCCATAGGCTACCATATAAATTACAGTCGCGGCGATTACTATAATACAAAACAGTCCCATGTATAACGCAAAATCCTCAAAAGCAGAAGAGTTTATCTGCGACAGCGAAATTCGCGACACCATGCAGTATGCTCACGAAAATCGCAACAACCGCGAGCTTATAAAATCCATAATAGAAAAAGCCCGAAACTACAAAGGCTTGTCCCACCGCGACGCAGCCGTACTTCTCGAGTGTGAACAACCCGACCTTATAGAAGAGATGTACGACCTTGCGCGCGAAATAAAAAAACGTTTCTACGGCAACCGCATAGTAATGTTCGCCCCACTCTACCTATCGAACTACTGCGTAAACGCTTGTGTATATTGCCCCTATCATGCAAAGAACAAAAATATCCGTCGTAAAAAACTATCGCAAGAAGAGATACGCAACGAAGTTATTGCACTGCAAAATATGGGACACAAACGCCTCGCACTCGAGGCCGGCGAACACCCGCTGTACAACCCCATAGAATATATTCTCGAAAGTATAAAGACAATATACGGCATTAAACACAAGAATGGTGCAATACGCCGCGTAAACGTAAATATCGCCGCTACCACAGTAGAAAATTATCGCAAGCTGAAAGATGCAGGCATTGGCACATATATACTCTTTCAAGAGACATACAACAAGGTCAATTACGAGGCACTGCACCCCGGTGGTCCCAAAAAAGACTATGCCTACCACACAGAAGCAATGGACAGAGCCATGCAAGGAGGCATCGACGACGTAGGAATTGGAGTACTTTTCGGCCTTGAGACCTACCGCTACGACTTTATAGGCCTGTTGATGCACGCCGAACACCTCGAAGCAACCTACGGTGTCGGGCCACACACCATAAGCGTGCCCCGTCTGTGCATGGCCGACGACATTGACACCACCGACTTTAAAAATTGCGTCCCCGACGAAATATTCTACCGCATTGTAGCAATCATCAGAATAGCAGTCCCTTACACAGGCATGATAATATCCACTCGCGAGAGTGCCAAGAGCCGCGAAAAGGTACTCGAACTTGGAATTTCACAAATAAGCGGCGGCTCACGCACCAGTGTCGGCGGATACGTCACCGAAGAGAGCGAAGAAGAAAATTCGGCACAGTTCGACCTCTCGGACCGACGCACTCTCGACGAAATTGTCGGGTGGCTGCTCGACCTCGACCACATTCCAAGTTTCTGCACAGCCTGCTACCGCGAAGGACGCACCGGTGACCGTTTCATGACACTTCTGAAAAACGGACAGATAGCAAACTGTTGCCTGCCCAATGCACTGCTCACCCTCAAGGAGTATATAAAAGACTACGCCTCGCCATCGACACGCGAAAAGGCTGAATCAATGATACAACGTCTGCTTGCCGACATTCCCAACGAAAAAGCGCGTGCCACAGCAGCCAAATACCTCGACGCAATAGAAAAAGGCGAACGCGACTTCAGATTTTAGGGAGGTTCTATTAATTACTAAAAATAACAAAAAACCATGAACCAAACAGCACGCTCCAATCGTTACCACATAGGCATTTTCGGCCGACGCAACGCCGGAAAATCCTCGTTGATAAACACAATCACCGGGCAGGAAACATCCATTGTCTCGGACGTTGCAGGAACAACCACCGACACTGTGTGGAAAAACATAGAACTACCGAAAATAGGAGCCGCTGTCCTTGCCGACACAGCCGGATACGACGACAATGGCGAACTTGGCGACAAACGTGTCGAACGCACACGCAGGTCGGCTGCACGTGTAGACCTCGCACTTCTATTGCTCGACGACAATACAGACGATGCAACTCTTGAACAAGAGTGGATAACATATTTTTCTACGCTGAACATTCCCGTAATTGCCATTCTTGGAAAGTGCGACACCCTCACAAACAGCAACATTAGAAATTACTGGGAAGAACAGCTCGGCACAACAATTCTGCCAATATCCTCAAAGACAGGCACAGGCAAAGATGAACTTTTGAATCGCATGGCCGAAATATACGCAACAGGAGACAACATAAGCGACATTACCCACACTCTTGTAAAGGCCGGCGACACAGTGGTACTTGTCATGCCACAGGATGCACAAGCACCGCAAGGCCGCCTGATACAACCACAAGTGCAAACACTGCGTAACCTTTTAGACAAACACTGCCTTGCGCTCTGCTGCGCACTCGAAGAACTGCCACAGATGCTCGAAAGTCTGAACAATGCCCCCGCACTCATCATCACAGACTCACAAATATTCCCACAAGTAGAAAAACTCGCACCGGAAAAGAGTAAATTAACATCATTCTCAATACTCATGGCCCGTCACAAAGGAGACATTGACACATTTCGCGACGGAGCAAACACATTGCTCAACATGCCACCCGACGGGCGCATACTCATAGCCGAAGCATGCAGCCACATTCCGCAAAACGAAGATATCGGGCGTGTGAAACTACCCCGCCTGCTACGTAAAAGATTAGGGGAGAATATAAATATAGAAATAGTTTCGGGCAATGATTTTCCCGATGACCTTACACCATATAATCTGATAATACACTGCGGTGCATGCATGTTCACTCGTCGCCACGTACTTACCCGCATACGTCAAGCAAAAGCACAAAATGTACCAATAACCAATTATGGAATTGCAATAGCAACACTCACCGGAATTTCAGAAAAAATATCCTATTGATATATAAATTCGGACAACCACAGAGGTTATATAGCAACTATACCAACCAGAAAGATTATATAAGTTTATATTGCAAAGTTATAAAAGCGGTAATGATGCCAAAAGTGGCGCGTGATATATATTATAATTAGTTGAATATTT
>CAZXIQ010000074.1:0-8244 GCA_964640785.1 uncultured Bacteroidaceae bacterium
ATATATCCGTTACCTTTTAAAGGAATAGTATCTGTTCGAGCTTCAAGATTTCCACACACGAACATTGATAACAATGCAAGGTTCAACAGGGTTTTATAATTCATAGTACAGGCAATTTAGTTAATAATTGGCTATAAATTTACAAATTATTTTTATTAGTAATATTTTATTTCAATTCTTTAACTATTGAAGTTACCACGATTCGTTTTTATCAACCTGTTTTTATTTTATTATTTTCCTTTTTTAAAATATAAAAAGAAATAACAATAATAATGCCTGTTGATAATACTGATAATTTTTTTCATTTAAATTTTTATTTTATGTTATTAATATATTCTTTCGTATTATTAACTTAGTATTAGTGTATTAATTTATTGATATTTTGCTAATTACCATCTTTTCAACTATTTGTTGATAATTGGTCTTATTGATAAATAATAGATTTTTAATTATGTTTTTTCTGTTAGGAATGCAATGATAACTTTGTATAAAATATTTAGTTTTCAATTTGGATTTTTTATAATCGCCATCCTATATATTGTATTTTTGTTTTTCAAAATATAATTAAAATTTTTTTTCGATAAGTTATTATTATTTTTTCAATATGTTTTTTTCCTATTTTCAACAGTTTTCAACACTGTGGTGTGAATTGTTTTTATAATCCAACCTTTTCTTCTTTTTTTTATTGCTCATTGAATAGTTATTCAACAATTCTGTTAAAAAAATATTATCATCTAATTTATTAATATTTAATATGTTACAAATTATATAAACAAGAAATAATCCTTTATCAACAAAAATTTTATTTTTCTATGAACATTTTCACCTCTATAATTGTTATTATTGATGTGAGAATGTTTAAACTATTTTTATTTACTGCTTGAATTTTACTGTTTCTATTTGCCATTTTATATATAAAATCATCCGACTGTAACTATAATCTTACAGTCGGATGATTAAATTTTATTCTTTTAAAATATGTTTACTTCAGTTTCGCGAGTGCCTCTTTTATTCTTTTGATGGCTTCTATAATATTTTCATCACTTGTGGCGTAACTCATTCTAAAGCAGTCGGGTGCGCCGAAAGATGTTCCTCCGACAGTTGCTACATGTGCTTCTGTGAGAAGGTACATTGCAAGGTCGTCGGAATTGTTTATTGTCTGTCCATTATAGCTTTTCCCATAGAATGAACTGCATTTTGGGAACAGGTAGAATGCTCCTTCGGGTACATTAACTTCGAGCCCGGGAATCTCTTTTGCGAGTTTCACTATAAGGTCGCGGCGACGTTGAAAAGCTTTCTGCATTTCTGCGACAGGTTCTTGTGAACCTATATATGCTTCTACCGAGGCCATTTGCGATACAGAGCATGGTCCGCTTGTATATTGTCCTTGAAGTTTGTTGCAACCTTTTACAATCCACTCGGCAGCAGCTATGAATCCTATGCGCCAGCCTGTCATTGCGTATGCCTTAGAAACTCCATTTACTATGATTACTCTTTCGCGAATATTTTCGAACTGTGCAATACTCTCGTGCTTGCCAATATAGTTTATATGTTCATAAATTTCATCGGCGACAATGTAAATTTCGGGGTATTTTGCAAGAACATCTGCAAGTTTTTTAAGCTCTTCTTTACTGTAAACGGAACCTGTGGGGTTCGATGGCGAGCAGAGTATAATCATCTTTGTTTTTGGAGTGATTGCTGCCTCTAACTGCTCGGCTGTTATTTTGAAATTCTGTTCAATGCCTGCATATATTGTTACAGGGGTACCATCGGCAAGTTTCACCATTTCGGGGTAACTTACCCAGTAGGGTGCGGGCACAATAACCTCGTCTCCGGGGTTTACAAGTGCCATAATTGCGTTACATACTGATTGTTTGGCACCGTTTGATACTGAAATTTGTGCAGCTGTATATTCAAGGCCATTCTCTTTTTTTAATTTCTCTACAATGGCGTTGCGCAGTGCGGGGTAACCGGGTACGGGTGAGTATCTTGAATAATTTTCGTTTACAGCTTTTATGGCAGCCTCTTTTATTGCGTCTGGAGTATTAAAGTCAGGTTCTCCGACACTCATATTTATTACATCTACTCCTTGTGCTTTAAGCTCTTGGCTTTTTTGTGACATTGCCAATGTTGCTGAAGGCGATAATCTGTTTAGGCGGTCAGATAATTTATTCATAGTCATATATTTAATAATATTATTTATCAAAATGCAGTGTGTGTCCCATTCTTTCGGCTTTTGTGTGCAAATAGCGCGAGTTAAAATTATTGGGCTCAATTTCGCAACTTACTATTTCTACAATTTCAAGGCCGTAGCTCTCTAATCCTATTCTTTTAACAGGGTTGTTTGTTATTAGACGCATTTTATGTACACCAATCTTGCGCAAAATTTCGGCACCGACACCATAATCTCTTTCGTCGGCTTTGAATCCCAAGCACAGGTTGGCATCGACTGTGTCCATACCCTCTTCTTGTAATTTATAGGCTTTCATTTTATTCATCAGACCTATTCCGCGACCCTCTTGATTAAGGTATACTATAACTCCTTTCTCGTCTTTTTCTATAAGTTGCATTGCTTTGTGTAGCTGTGCGCCGCAGTCGCAACGTTGCGATGCAAAAATATCTCCTGTCATGCACGAAGAGTGTACTCTGACAAGTATAGGCTCGTCCTCTTTCCACTCGCCTTTTATAAGGGCTATATGTTCAAGTCCTGTTGATTTTTGCAGGAAAGGTATCAGTCTGAAGTGTCCATACTCTGTGGGCATGTCCACTTCTTCTCCGGTCTCTACTAATGATTCTTTTGAGAGACGGAATTTAATAAGGTCGCTGATTGATATTATTTTTAGGTCATGCTCTTGTGCAAGTTTCATAAGTTCTGGCATGCGCGCCATAGTTCCATCCTCATTCATTATCTCAATGAGGGCAGCAGCAGGTCTCAATCCTGCCAAGCGTGCAAGGTCTATGCTTGCTTCGGTGTGTCCTGCACGTCGCAACACACCTTTGTCCTGTGCATAGAGAGGGTTTATATGTCCCGGACGTGCAAAGGTCTTGGGATTACTTTCAGGGTCGGCAAGCGCTTGTATTGTGGCTGCGCGGTCGGATGCCGACACTCCTGTGCTGCATCCGTCTATTTTATCGACTGTGACAGTGAAAGGTGTACCAAGTAAGCTGGTATTATCACTAACTTGTGGGTCGAGTTCAAGTTCTTTGCAACGCGACATTGTTATAGGGGCACATAATACTCCGCGTCCGTGTTTAAGCATGAAGTTTACCTTTTCGGGTGTTATCTTCTCTGCTGCGATAATAAAATCTCCTTCATTTTCTCTATCTTCATCATCAACTACTATTACAAATTTACCTTTGCGGAAATCTTCGATAGCCTCTTCGATAGAGCTTAATTTTACATCTTCCATATATTTTGAATAGGTGTGTTATACTAATTTTTCTTTATTCATTCTTTCCATTAATATTCGCGAGTTGTTTCTTATTTTTATAAGGTCGCGCGATATTTTTCTATGGAATATACAAGAGCGCAGATAAAATATAAGTCCGATAGGGAATAATATAACTGCTAAAATATTCATCCAACGTTTTTTAAGTGGCGAACGAAGTTCGTTTACCATCATTATGGGAAATTCGTTCAATAATTGTATTATTTTTCTGTTTTTACTGTTTCCCATCTCTTCGATAAGAGTTTCTATTTTATCGAAGAGTTTTTCAATTGGAGTCTCTTTTTCTTTATTAAAGAATACACTAATAGGGTTGGGAAGTTTGTTTGGTCGGAATTTCGATGATAATTCGCGACATTCATGCGAAATTTCCTCAAGTTTTTTATAATCTTCAATATAGTTCGGGTCTTCTATTATAACCTCTTTTAGTGATACGTTGCGTGTCTCTCTCAGTCCGAATAATTTTCTGAAGAATGCTTTGTAGGCATCCATATTGAATATCGTCGCGTCCTTGTTAGATTGGTAAGTGAAAATAATTCCCAAAGGTGTAAGTACCATTGTGCTTATAAGGCACCCGAACCATGTGTACCACTCTCCCTCTTTTACCATTTTTTCACCCGAGGTGTTGAACATATAATATATGATAAATATCGCCACAGATATAAGCACAGGGTAGCCCAATCCTCCTTTTTTAACGATTGCCCCCAATGGTGCCCCGATTAAGAAGAATATTATACACGAAATTGACAATGTTATTTTCTGCCACCACGATATATAATGCTTGTTAAGGTCTTTATCGAGTGAACGCATTATATTTTTCTTTATCTCGTAGTCTGTCATCAACTGCTCCACTTTGTTAAGTGCAGCTCTTTTCACCCTTAATTTTGTTACTTTCGAAGAGTTGTTATATACACTGTCGGCGTTGATGGCATAAATTTTTTCTTTCTTCTGTGTTATTGAATCCTCTTTTGTGAAATTCAGTTTTTGAGGGTATCCGTTTCGCATGGCAGCTTTCCAGTTGTTGCGTCCTATGCTGTCGTTGTATAATGTAAGCGAGTCGATAGATTCGTTAAGTTCTATCATATTTTTGCTTGCTGCCTGCTTTTTCAGGAACGAACCATCTTTCATGTCAAAGCCTCCGCCAAAATCTATGACAATGATTTTTTCGCGGAAAGTTTCTCGGGTATATGGTATATTGTTTTTCTTTTTACTGTTCTCCTTAAGTTCGGCGGCATTTGCAAATCTCTCACCGTTATAAAGCTTGAGCATAAGATGTTGCTGGTCGGGTGTAGTCTCTATTTTTCCCGAATCGGATACAATGATACTTGCATTTTCAAAGCCTTGTGTCATGTCGTATATCATCACCCTGTACAACATACCCGTCTCTTTGTTTTTCTTTTTCACAAAAAGATTATATCCCTCTATCTGGTCATAAAATACCCCTTCGGGAATTTCCAATTCAGGTGATGTCTGTTTTATGGAATATAATACGGTGTAAAGTTTCACCTGTGCCTTTGGGCCAATGACATTTTGAAAATAGAAAGACATGCAACCTAAAATGGCACACACCACCACAAGCGGAGCCATTATTCTCAACAGCGGTATTCCTGCGGCTTTCATTGATAGCAGTTCCAAACGCTCGCCGAAATTTCCGAATGTCATAAGCGCTGCAAGCAGTATGGCAAGCGGCAAAGCCTGACCCACCATTGTCAGCGAGCCTAAATAGAAGAACTGGGCCATCACCCACATGTCTAAGCCTTTGCCGACAAGGTCATCGACCCACCTCCACAAAAATTGCATTATCAAAATGAATGTACATATAAAGAATGTTGCCGAGAAAAGCAACAAAAAACTCTTGATAATGAACCAATCGAGTTTTTTTATATGTATAAAAGGAAATTTCATTGCTTTTAATGCTCTTGTTGTTTTTTTATTTTATGGGCATAAAGTTTGTAATGTATGTGCACATACTGCCATACTTTTGCAAAGTTAGCACAAAAGCACGAAATATATTTAGAAGTTGTTTAAATTTCTATTAAAGATTTATCGAAATAAACTATTTTTTACATACCTGTGTTGCGGCGCAACTGCTCAATTTGCGAGTCCCACAGATTTTTTACATCTTCAATTTCCTCTTTTTCGGCAAAATCTGTTATCTCCAACATATATTGCAGTACCAATTCGTTGTATGTTATGCGCATTTCAAAATAGGTGTGTTGTTCTTCATCCTCCCACTTGAATCTTACGTAGACACCGTTGCGTTGAGCTACAAGTATTGCTTTTCTTTGTTCGTTCTTGCCCCAGTGAAAATTATATATTTTGCCTGTTATCTCAACGCGGTCGGCGAACCATGTGGATAGTCCTTGAGGTGTGCCTATCGAACGCCATATTATGTTTGCGCTGCCTTTCATCGGATATTCGATACGAATCTTCTCTTTGTTCATTATCCTTCTTTTTTAAGAGTGTTCACTCGTTTAATTGTCGCAAGTTAGTGAATTATATTTAATTATACAATAATAAACATAAAAATATTTATATTGTTTGGAATTTTAAACAACTTCTTAAGTGTTTGTATTTTTGTGTATCATGTTTTTTTATGTTACAAGGAGTGGCTGCGGGTTTTTTAGTTCCGAAATATTTGGTTACTTTTGCATATTAATGCAAAAGTGAATAAAATGGCAGATAAAGATATTGCACAGACGCCAATGATGAAGCAGTTTTTGGAGTTTAAGGCTAAACATCCCGATGCGGTGCTTCTTTTCCGTTGCGGCGACTTTTATGAAACATATTCCGAAGATGCAGTCATTGCATCAGAAATTTTGGGAATCACACTTACCAAGCGTTCAAATGGTAAGGGTACTGCGGCTGCAATAGAAATGGCAGGCTTTCCTTTTCATGCTCTCGATACTTATCTGCCTAAGCTTGTTCGTGCAGGGCGTCGCGTAGCCATCTGCGACCAGCTTGAGGACCCTAAACTGGCCAAGAAACTTGTCAAGCGTGGCATTACCGAGCTTGTTACGCCGGGTGTCTCCATTAACGACAATGTGCTCAACTACAAAGAGAATAATTTTCTTGCGGCGGTGCATTTTGGAAAATCAATGTGTGGTGTTGCTTTTCTTGACATTTCCACCGGAGAGTTCCTGACGGCCGAGGGTACGTTCGATTATATTGATAAATTACTTATAAATTTCCGTCCCAAGGAGGTTCTTTTCGAGCGTGGGCAGCGACGACGTTTCGAGGAGTGTTTCGGTTCCAAATATCTTGTCTACGAGCTTGATGATTGGGTTTTTACCGATGAGTTTGCCCGCGAACGTCTCACTAAACATTTCGAGACAAAAAACCTTAAAGGATTCGGTATTTCACATCTTAAAAGTGGCATTATAGCCTCGGGTGCCGTGTTGCATTATCTTGCCGTTACGCTGCACACTCAAATTTCGCACATACGCAACATTTCGCGCATCGAAGAAGAGCGTTACGTTCGTCTCGACAAATTCACCATACGCAGCCTTGAACTTCTCGACAGCATGCACGAGGGAGGTACTTCCCTACTCTCGGTCATCGACCGTACAAAGACTGCGATGGGTGCACGTCTGCTGAAACGTTGGATGGTGTTTCCTTTGAAAGATAAAAAGCCCATCGAAGAGCGTTTGGATGTTGTTGAGTATTATTTTCGCGTGCCCGAGTTTCGTGCCATTGTCGAGGAACAGTTACACAGTATTGGCGACCTTGAACGCATAATATCGAAAGTGGCGGCGGGTCGTGTTTCGCCTCGCGAACTTGTGCAGTTAAAGCTCGCTTTGCAGGCTGTCGAGCCTATAAAAGCCGCCTGTGAGGCTGCCTCGAACGCAGTGCTCCGCGAAATTGGGGCGCAGCTCGATTGTTGTGCCGAAATAAGGGACAGAATTGCGCGCGAAATTGTTCCCGAGCCACCGTTGCTGCTGAACAAGGGCGGGGTAGTGGCCGACGGCATAAACGACACTCTCGACGAGCTGCGTGCAATTTCTTACAATGGCAAAGATTATCTTCTGAAGATACAGCAGCGCGAAAGTGAACGAACTGCAATTCCCAGCCTCAAGATAGCTTACAACAGTGTATTCGGTTACTACATAGAGGTGCGTAACACTTACAAGGATAATGTTCCTCCAGAGTGGATACGCAAGCAGACACTTGTGAATGCCGAACGTTACATTACGCAAGAGTTAAAAGAGTATGAAGAGAAAATTCTTGGTGCCGAAGAGAAAATAATGGCTCTCGAAGCAGAAATTTACAACAATCTT
This sequence comes from uncultured Bacteroidaceae bacterium, assembly GCA_964640785.1. Taxonomy (GTDB): domain Bacteria; phylum Bacteroidota; class Bacteroidia; order Bacteroidales; family Bacteroidaceae; genus HGM04593. The sequence goes on from CAZXIQ010000074.1 coordinate 7,724, forward strand.
GTGTGCGACCTTGCGCAATATATTCCTGCCATACAGGTAGATGCAATGCAGCTTGCACGCCTCGACACTCTTCTATCCTTTGCCGAAGTGTCACAAGCATGCAAATACATACGTCCTGTAATTTCCGAAGATGATATTCTCGACATTAAAAAGGGGCGTCACCCTGTCATTGAACGTAATATGCCCATTGGCGAGGAGTATATTCCCAACGACCTCTATCTTGACACGGAAAAACAGCAGATAATCATTGTCACCGGTCCTAATATGGCCGGAAAATCGGCACTTCTGCGTCAGACAGCACTTATCACACTGCTTGCACAGATAGGCTGTTTCGTTCCGGCCGACAGTGCCACAATAGGCATTGTAGACAAGATATTCACCCGTGTGGGAGCAAGTGATAATATTTCGGCCGGAGAGTCCACCTTTATGGTAGAAATGACGGAGGTTGCAAATATACTTAACAACCGTTCGGGGCACAGCCTTGTGCTGTTTGACGAGCTTGGTCGCGGAACATCAACATA
>CAZXIQ010000075.1:0-3523 GCA_964640785.1 uncultured Bacteroidaceae bacterium
AAATATTCAACTAATTATAATATATATCACGCGCCACTTTTGGCATCATTACCGCGTTTTTAAGTACGTTTATAAACACCTGTTCAAGCTGCGACCTATCGGCATATATATGAACATTGCTTACGCTTTTAGCATCAAACTCAATAAACGATTGAGGAAAAAACTCTTTAATATCATTAATAAATGCAGCCACAGAGAACTCCTTTTTATCGGGAACGGCTATGCGCGTAAGTTTCCTGTAATTTTCGACAAAAGACAAAAGGCCGCTGCTGCGCCTGCTTATAATCTCAAGACCGCGACGTAAATTATCCACACTATCCCCATCGCTACCAAAAGTCTCGTTCCCCACACTCGCACACAACGTCTCGGACAAGGAAATTATAGGCGTCATAGAATTCATAATCTCATGCGTAAGTACACGCACAAGTTTGTGCCACGCATCCACCTTGCCCTTCTCCACCGCACTATGAATATTCTTCATAGCTATGATATTTCGGCACGAATTACGCATCGCCACCCGCGAGCAACTTACAGAATACTCTTCACCCCTAAAAGACACCTCGTGCCGACGAGAGGCAACAGCCTTAATAATCTCTTCGGGCAGAATGTCACCCCCACCCACAATACCTTTTGCAGCACCATTCATCCACTCTACATAACCACTCTCGGTAACCAACATTACAGCAGTGTCCACTCCATCCATAAGCACCTTGTAGAAGAGAAGTTCAGCCTCGGCAGCAGCCGAATCGTTGCATGCCTGACGCTGCGCATCACGTTGGGCAAGCAACATCTCTTTGTATCTGTCAAACAAAGAAAATTGCCTATACACGACATAGAATAGCAGTAAAAAAGCACCCGTAGCAGAAAACCACATATCCAACCTTACCGCAGACACCCCGACAAAAACAGTAACAAGTATAAGAATGAAATTTATTATAAAATCACGTTTCATGCTATTTTCCCAATTTACGATACAAAGCATATCTTGTTATTCCCAAAAATTCGGCAGCACGACTGATGTTACCACCGGCACGTTTCATTGCACGCTCTATTGCATCACGCTCAAGCTCTTCAAGGTTCATCGTAAGCTCATCGCCATTTATCTTTTTTGTAGCAGACACGTCAGCATCGGGCACAAGCATCATATTATGCGCTCTAAGAATGGTGCTATCCTCTAAAATTACAGCCCGCTCGACAACATGTTGCAGTTCGCGAACATTTCCCGGCCAGTCGTAACGCAAAAGAATCTTTTTTGCCTCACGACCGATGCTACACACCTTTTTATTATATTTCTTTGCAAATTTAGCAAGAAAAAATTCGGCAAGCAGAATAACATCCTCACCCCTGTCGCGCAACGGAGGAATGTGTATCTCAATGGTATTCACCCTGAAACGTAAATCCTGTCGAAAATTACCCTCGGACACCATCTTTGCAAGGTCGGCATTTGTAGCACATACGAGCCTTACATCTATTTTTTTGCATTTTGTACCACCCACACGAGTAATTTCCCTTTTTTCAATAGCCGTCAGCAGCTTAGATTGAGCATACATTGAAAGGTTACCTATTTCATCAAGAAAAAGAGTACCACCGGCAGCAACCTCCATACGTCCCGCCTTTGCTGCACCCGCACCCGTAAAAGCCCCCTTTTCGTAGCCGAAAAGCTCACTCTCGAAAAGTTGTTCGGGAACACTGCCCAAGTCTATTGCAACAAAAGGATTGTCGCAACGCAACGAATAGCTATGCAGCAGCCGTGCAACAACATCCTTGCCCGTACCATTCTCGCCAAGCAACAGAATATTTGCGTCGCTCTTGGCGAACCGTTCAATGTTGAACCTTATATTCTGTATGGCAGGCGACTCCCCAATCAGCAATGGAGCCTCATCGCCACCATAGTGACCGAGAGCAGCAACCTTTTCTTTCAGACTCATTCTTTCGAGACGCAAATATCTAAGCTCCATAGCCGACTTTAACGTAGACAGCAGCTTGTCGTTGTTCCAAGGCTTGGAAACAAAATCCGTCGCTCCGGCCTTTATTGCCCTTACAGCCTTTTCCGTGTCGGAATATGCAGTCATGAAAATTACAACAGCGTCGCGGTCGAGCTTTAATATTTGTTCAAGGTATTTAAACCCCTCTTGCCCGCTCACTGCGTCACGAGTAAAGTTCATGTCCAAGAAAATTACATCGGGCTCGAACATTTTCATAAAATGCTCAATTTTATCGGGAGAGGTTGCAACCCTTACAGCCTCAACATGTGGCTTAAGCAACAGATTCAACGAAAAAAGAACATCCTCGTTGTCATCCACAATAAGAACTTTTCCTTTATACATGGCTTTTCATTTATTCTTCCACTGCGAAGATAGCAAAAGTCGCACATAATACAACATAAAAAAGCGTGCTATTTCGCACATTTTCTGTGCGCATCCGCACACAGTTTCAAGCGTCCAATAGAAGTTATGTCGTTATTTATCAAAGTATTACAATTTTGGCACAAATTTTGTACATATATTTTCAAAGGATAATATTATTTTCTAAACATTTATCACATGAGACTGAAAAGCATAATAACGCTGTTACTGCTGCCTGCAGCCCTGTGCGCACAGACAGACACACTTTCGCTGACCCTCACCGAGGCTATTGCAATGGCCCGGAGAGAGTCATCCGATGCACGTGCAGCCCACCACTCACTGCTCGCAGCCGAATGGAGTTATAAATTCTATCGCGCAAATTATCTGCCGGCACTGACGCTTACCTCGTCGCCGAGCCTGAACCGTGTCATAAGCAAAATTACCCTGCCCGATGGAACAAGTTCGTTCGTGGAGCAGAACCAATTAAGCACAAACGCCACGTTGGGATTCACGCAAAATATATCCCTGACAGGCGGACAGTTTTTTCTAAGGAGTGGCCTGCAACGGCAAGATGAATTTGCAAACAATACAACATTTTACAATTCCCAACCACTGATTGTAGGCTACCAACAGACACTTTTCGGCTACAATGCACTTAAGTGGGAAAGGCGCATGGAGCCGCTGCGCCACGAAGAGGCACAAAAGAGCCATACAGAAAATATGGAACTAATAGCCTCGCGTGCAAGCACACTCTTTTTTGCCCTCGCATCGGCACAAACAGAACTTTATATTGCCGAACAAAATTACGCCTCGGCCGACACAATGAGCCGCTATGCTCGCGGACGCTACGAAATTGGCACTATCACCGAAAATGAGATGTTGCAACTTGAACTTAACAAATTTACGGCACAAGCCAACCTGTTGTATGCGCGCAACAGTTTGGAGAATGCAATGTTGTCGCTGCGTTCCTACCTTGCCCTCGACAATGATATTGCCATAAAGGCGCAGAGCAGCACTGACGTTCCGCGCTGCAAGGCCGACCCCGAAGAGGCGCTGCGCCTTGCCCACGAGCATAATCCCGACCTTGTGTCGTATGAGCTTATGCGACAAGAGAGCAAAAACAATCTTGCATCGGCAAAAGCAAATTCGGGACTGAAAGCCGAACTTTACATGCAGTT
>CAZXIQ010000075.1:3533-8153 GCA_964640785.1 uncultured Bacteroidaceae bacterium
AGTTCGGGCTTTCGCAGACGGCAGATAAGCTGCGCGACAGCTACCGTTCGCCACAGAACCAGCAGTATGCAAGCATAGGAATCTCGCTACCCATCCTCGATTGGGGGCGAGGAAAGGGACGCATAAAGGTGGCCGAGTCGAAAGCCGACCTTGTGGAGACACAGATAGAGCAGGCTTACAGAGATTTTGACATTAACATTGGTAAAATGGTGCGTCAGTTCAACCTGCAAGCACACCATGTGGAAATTGCCGAAAAGAGAGCCCATCTGGCACAGCAACGCTACAACATTGCCCGCCGGCTCTACATTCTCGGAAAATCGACCATCCTCGACTTCAACGCCGCAACAACCGAGAAGGACAGCGCACACCGCAGCCTTTTAAGTGCCGTGCAAACATTCTGGAGCCTCTATTACGGGCTGCGCAGCATGACCGGCGGAAAAATTTTTGAAAACAACGAACATACTAAAAATAATAATTATGGATATTGAACTTAAAAAACGCGCGTGGTACATACGTCACAAATATTATTTGCTTGCGGGAGCGGCACTCGTGGCAGTGCTCATCTTTAACATATATATAATGTGTGAACCGCCGACAAAATTCACCCCCAAAAAGGAAATAGATATTGCCGAAGTGAAATTTGAGGAGTTTGGCGAATATGTTGATGTAGAGGGCATTGTGCAACCTATACTAAATATCAAGGTGAACAGTCGCGAGGGAGGCACCATAAGTCGCATTGTGGCGCGCGAAGGGGAAATTCTCGACGAGGGCGACACTATTCTTATTATAGACAACCCCGAGCTTTTGCGACAGATTGAGGATGCGCGTCTCGCATGGGAGAAACAGCAGAGCAACCATAGACTGCAAAATTTTCAAATGGAACAGAAGAGCCTCACACTGCGTCAGCAGGTGCTGCAAGCAGAGTATGAACTTGCGCGATTGAACAAAAGCCACGAACTTGACAAAGAGGAGGCTCGCATGGGCATCAAAAGCAAGGCGCAGTTGGAAATTTCCGAGGAGGAGTACCGTTTCAACCTGCAAAAAACAAAGCTCACACTCGAAAGCCTCAGACACGACTCGGCAATGAACATCATTCAACGTTCGCTACTCGACAATGAACTTGAGAGCGGAAGAAAGGCCTATCTGCACTCCCGTGAACGTCTCGTCGACCTTGTGGTGCGCAGCCCTGCAAAGGGGCAGTTGAGCCACGTAGCCTCTACACCCGGACAGAGAATAGCCACAGACGAAAGCGTTGCCGAAGTTAATATTCTCGACGACTACAAGGTGAAAGCCTCGTTGAGCGAATACTACATAGACCGTATAACAACGGGGCTGCCTGCAAGTGTAAGCTATCAGGGCGAAAAATTTCCAATGTACATTTCGCGAGTAGTACCCGAAGTGAAAGAGCGCGCGTTCACCGTAGAACTTCTATTTAGGGATAAAAAGCCCGAGAATGCCCGTGTGGGCAAAAGTTACCGCATACAAATAGAGCTTGGAAAGCCCGAAAAGACACTTGTAATTCCTCGCGGAGAATTTTACTCCTATTCGACAGGCCGTTACATCTATAAACTGAACGAGGAGGGTACAAAGGCGGTGCGCACCCCGATAACTGTCGGCCGACAAAATCCCAAACAGTTTGAGATTGTCGAAGGGCTGCAATCGGGCGACAAAATAATAGTGTCGGATTATGCGACTTTCGGCGAGGCCGAGCAGATAAAATTCAGATAAAAGAAATTGTATATAAACTTATAAATAACTTAATTTGTAACCATTATGGAAAAAATTATCAAGATTGAGAATATCAAAAAGGTGTTCCGCACAGAGGAAATAGAGACGTGGGCTTTGGGTGGAGTGAACCTCGAAGTTAATAAAGGGGAGTTTGTGGCAATCATGGGCCCTTCGGGATGCGGAAAATCGACGTTGCTGAATATTTTTGGGCTCCTTAACACCCCCACCGAAGGACACTATTTTCTCAACGGCACAGACGTTGCACAGTTCACCGAGGAGCAACGCACCACACTGCGCAAAGGAGGTATAGGCTTTGTATTCCAGAGCTTTAACCTTATAGACGACCTTAACGTATATGAAAATATAGAACTTCCGCTGCTGTACATGGGAATTCCAAAGAAAGAACGCAAGGAGCGTGTGACGGCGGCCATGCAACGAATGAATATTTCGCACCGAGCGAAACATTTTCCGCAGCAGTTGTCGGGCGGACAGCAGCAGCGTGTGGCCATTGCTCGCGCAGTGGTGGCGAACCCCGAAATTATCCTCGCCGACGAGCCTACGGGTAACCTCGACTCTAAACACGGTATTGAGGTCATGGAGCTTTTGCAGCAGCTTAATAGCGAGGGAACAACGATAGTGATGGTGACACACTCCACACGCGACGCAGCGTATGCCCACCGCACGGTGAACATCTTCGACGGAGTGGTTGTGGGCGAGAGTGAAAAGCAGAATGTGTAACGAACATAAAAAAGATACTACTATGCTTTTTCACTATATAAAAATGGCAGTGCGCCAACTGCTGAAGTATAAGCTCTACACGATTGTGTCGGCGTTGTGCATGGCGATAGGGCTTACAATCAATGGCTATATGGGCTCGATAGTGTTCACGGAGTTCAATATAATAGGTAAGTGTTATATTTCAAAAAAGATTACAAAAGAGAGTGGCCCCGGAGATACAAATTGGCTCACAGGTGCCGAGTATAAAGAGATTGTGCAAAGAGGGGTCGAGGGGCTCGAAGGTTTCTATTGCCAAACGCAAAGTCTTTATCAATCGGTCGCTTACGCCGAGAACGACGAACTGAGACACGAGGTCTATATAAAAGGAATCTCCAATGACTATTTTAAGAATGTAATAGAGAGAGCCGGTAAAATGATACTCGCCGGCAAAGACTCCATCGGCGAGGGCGAGATTATCGTCAGCAAAGCATTCGCCGAAAGGGCATTCGGCAATGAATCGCCCGTAGGCAAAAGCCTTACAATCATAAGCGACAGTGTCTATGGAGAGAATTATTTTACAGGAAAAAGCTACCGCATTGCAGGAGTTTGCAAGCCTTTGGGTACATACGACGTAACTTCGTTTATATATGTACCTATACTAAAGGATGACATAAAATATGTAACGTGGGCAAAAATCAAAGATGGCTACTCGGCAAAAGAGGTACGGGAGAGTGCTGATAAAATGGAGTGGAAAGCCTCGAAAGACGGAGCACCATTCAAACTGTTTATCAACCCCTATAACTCCGGCGAGGGGTTCATTTTGGGAATTACAATATACACTGGTCTCTCGCTGCTGGTTTTTGTTACGGGACTAATAAGTTTCATGAAGTTCATGATACAGATTTTCTACACCCGTCAGCGCGAGCTTGCTCTGCGCAAATGTATGGGCTCGAGCAACCGAGGGCTATATATGCTGCTTGCTTGTGAAGTGGTGATAATGCTGGGAATCTCGTTCTTCCTCTCGTGCATATTCACAGAACTTTCGACATTCTATTTTGCCTATATGGAGATTGTGCCGTCATTGAATGGAATGATTGATTTTATGAGCCTTATTGGCACACAATTACTAACCACGCTGATTGCGATTGCCATAAGTATGGTAATAATACTTTTCCCCATACTGAAACTGCGTCGCACGGGAATGAAGGAGTCGATGATGCGCCACCGCAGGGGGACAAAGGCAAGGTACATAATGATTGGACTGCAATTTGCTGTGTCGATAATATTTTTCATCCTGTTGGGACTGACGATGGGAATGAGCAAATTCGAGAGGAACTATTTTTCGGATAATCTGTCGAACGAAGAGCAGGATAGGATTTTTGCATTAACCATAGGCAACAAAAGTTGGGATGCAATTCGTATGGAGCTTGAAAAGCTGCCAGAAGTGGATAATTTCGTCTATTGCAACGACTTGCAAACATCAAGAAACTGCATAGTCTATAAAAAGTGCAATTTCACGAGCGATTCGATATTTTTGGCTGTTGTCGGAAGCGGCGACCCACGCATCTTCGAGTTTTTCAATATCGAAATACAGGGCAACATTGTAGAGCCCGAGCAGAAAGACTACGTCTATATTGACCGTATGTTACACGAAAGAGTGCTGAAGGAAAAGGATTTTGACGGTACACTCACCATTGACAACCGCAATTATCGTGTAGCAGGAATCATAGAAAAGGAGTTTATGTACGAGGGACAAACGACATTTATTTCGGGCGAGGGTTTCTGCCAAGTGTCGGGAGCTATATTCCTGCCCGAAACATACAATCAGGTTTTCTGCTATCGTCTGAAGGATGGAGTAAGCGTGGAAGAGGGTAAAAAGGCATTCGAAAAGGTGTATTGCAAATATATTCCTGAGACATTCGACGTGGAAATTTCCACCTTCAAAGAGAGGACCTACGAAGAAGAGAAAGAGAATATCTTTATGATACACCTATGTTACCTGATGACATTCATCAGCCTGCTTATGGTGGTGCTGAGCATATATTCGAGCATTTCGCTCGATGCAGCCACACGTCAAAAAGAGATTGCAATAAGAAAGATTAACGGCGCACGCGGAAGTGATATTTTCAAGCATTTTATAAACCCATATATTATTACATATATAGTGACGTTTAT
>CAZXIQ010000076.1:0-8129 GCA_964640785.1 uncultured Bacteroidaceae bacterium
CTTGAAGATATGCCGGCGTGGAACCCCAACATCCGTTCCAAGACCTCAATACGCTCAACTCCAACCAGACACTTTGTCGACACCTCAATAGCTTGCAGAGCACTTGGTGTTATGCCGGAGGACTTGATGCGTGACCTTGAAACTTTTGGATTGTTCTTTGAGGATATGGCTGTCAGGGATTTAAGGATATATGCCGGAACATTTGGTGGTGAAGTGCTGCATTATAGAGACAATGCCGGTCTGGAATGTGATGCTGTAATACATCTTGAAGATGGTAGATGGGGGGCAGTAGAAATTAAACTTGGTGGTGATGACCTAATAGATGCTGGCGCAAATTCGCTTAAATTACTAAAATCAAAAATCGAAGAAAAGAGTGATGAAAAAAGCCCTTCTTTCTTAATGGTATTAACAGCAACGGGTGGTGCATATAGAAGAGAAGATGGTGTTTACGTTGCACCAATAAATTTACTAAAACCCTAATTCTTGGGCTGAAAAAAATGAACCACCTTGCCGCAGTTTCTTCAACTGTTGCTTATTTTTACAATGATTGATAAGAACTCTCGCACAATGAAAAAACAGTTGTTTTTTGTTGCAATGTTATGCAGCATATTTACGCTTTCCCCTTTCAAAGTAAATGCGATGCTGCCGACGAACGATGAACAAAAGGTGTCGTCGAAAATGCAATGTGCAACATATAATATAGTGCATACAGATAGAAATTATGCGATTACTTGTGCCTCCTGTAACGATAGTTTGGCCGGGGCTGAAAATGATAAAAAAGTGATATTGGGAACCCACAACAGTGCTACAAGCGGAAAAACTGTATGGTGGCAACGTCCGTTTGCTTGGTTGTTGAATTTGACTTCTCGTTGCCAGAGCAAGAGTATTGAAGAGCAACTGCTTGGCGGTGTGCGGCTGTTCAATTTGCAGGTGTGCCTTTACAATGATGAGTGGCATATTTCTCATGGGTTGTCCATCTATGAAGAGAAACTTTTTGACATTCTCGATAAAATGAAACAATATAAAGGCATTGTCTTGCAGTTGTATCTCGACAAGAATTTTTTTGTCGGGCAGAATGAAGAGGAGTTTATTAAACTTGTCGATGAAGTAAAAAGAAGATATTGTTCCGCCGATTTTATAATGCACTCGGCGTGGATAGAGGGTACCGACAAATATCCTCATAAGACAGAGCATAAGCTGAGTATAGAGGAGCATTATTGGACAAAAACATGGGCGGAGATAAATGCCGGGTCATGGTTCGAGAAACTACCGTTGCCTAAGTCTCATGCGAAAAAGTACAATGCTATCTACAAGAAGAATTGCAAGACCGATTATTTGATGTTGGATTTTTATGAATAATCTTTAGATATAAGGCTCATTTACGTGTCGTTTGCATGGGTGTTGTGGTGCATTGGGTTTATGGTAGTTGGGTGTGCAATGGTGGCTGTATTAAATGCCTTTTATTTCGTCTTTGTCGTAGTCGCCGAACCACTCTTTCAGTTTTTCCTCTGCTCTCTTTTTAGTGTCGTCGTCGATGGCCGAATGGATTTTCTTTATTACATAAAGAAGAACGGCAGCATCATCGGTAAAGCCGAGTAGTGCAATGGCGTCGGGTATAAGGTCGGCCGGAAGGATGAAATAACCCAGCGCTCCCATTATTTTGGCTTTGTGGGCGAATGTCATTTGTGGCGATTGCAGCGCATAGTATAACAGTAGGGCGTAATAAATGACTTTTGCGCCTGCTGCTTTTGCCACTTCACTGACTTTTTTCCACAATCCCTTTTCGGAATATTCTGTTTCGTATTTTTGTAGTTTCACCTCTTCGGAATTGATATTCTTGTCCATAGGTATTTTGAATAATGCAGTGTAGATGTGTTGTGTGAATATTAAAAATTCGAACAGTTTCTTACTCTTCGCCGAGAGCTTTTGCAATGGCTGCGCGCGATTCTTTCATAAGATATTCTACATTTTCTTTGCCCTTGCCTATCGGCTTTATGGGTTTCATTATTGTGAATTTTATTGGTGTCCAATTCATGAAAATACCTTTTGGAGGCAATAGCTTGTATGAGCCGTCTATTGCTAATGGAACAACCTCTACCTGTGCCATGTCTGCAATTACGAATGCTCCTTTCTTAAACTCGCCCAGTCGGCCGGTGCGTGTGCGTGTGCCTTCGGCAAAGATGCCCATTGCCGTACCTTTTTTCAAGGTCTTCAAGGCTTTTACGAAAATCTCTTTCTGTGGCGATTCACGGTTCACGAATATGTGCCCTGTGTCGTAGCAGGCTCTTCCTACGAAGGGCATTTTGCGCAACGACTCTTTCATCATCCATTTGAAATTTCGTCCCAAATATCCGAACATTACAAATATGTCCCATGCGCCTTGATGGTTGGCGATAAATACGTAGTTTTTGTTGGGGTCGAGATTTTCACGACCTTCAACCTTTATCGGAAGCAGGAATATGCGTATCATGAATTTTGACCATAATACGGCCGGCCAATAGTCGCCTCCCTTAATGGGTATGTATCGGCCAAAGAGGCAGATGCTTAATCCTGTGAGCATGGTGGCTATGCCTGCCAAGGGGTATGCTATTAGTTGATACAGCAGGTAAAAGGGGCGCAGAATTTTTTTCATGTTTATCTCTTTTTATTGTTGTTGTATGCAATCTGTTTTTTTGCTAATGGCAAATATATGTTTTTTATTGTAATAATCTTAGTTTTTGTTGCGGTTTTTCGCTTGTGCATGACAAAAAGTGTGCTCCGGCGGGCTTTGGGCTGTTAGAAACAGTTTTTAAATGTCATATATTTTTGCTTAGGAATTTTTTTATTTCTTCTATGGGGGTATTGCGTCGGCGGGCATAGTCGTGAAGCTGTTCGTCGCTTATCTTGCCGACGCTGAAATATTTTGCTGCCGGATGGGCGAACATCAGTCCGCACGTGGAAGAGTGGGGGTGCATGGCTCCGTTTGTGGTCAGTGTGATGTTTATTTGTGAAAGGTCGAGCAGCCGGTCGATGATGAAAATTATTGTTTGGTCGGGTAGCGAGGGGTAACCGACGGCGGGGCGTATGCCTGTGTACGGTTCGCTGTTGAGTTCTTGTGGGGTGAACTTTTCATCGGGTGAGTAGCCCCATAGCTCCTTTTGTGTGCGTACGTTGCTGTGCAGGAACGATGCTGCGGCCTCGGTCAGGCGGTCGGCGAGTGTTTGTGTCAGCATGTGTTGATAGGGGTCGTTGCAGTGTTCGGCTCTGAATTTATAGGACAGGCTTGTGGCGAATATCCCTACGTGGTCTTTTATGGGCGATACAAAGTCGCTCAGACACAGGTTGGGGGTGTCGGCGAGTGTGTGTTGTTGTCGCAGCAGTGGTAATGTTGCGCCGTCGAGCAACAGGTTATCCCCATCGCTGCGTGCATTGCACAGACGAAAAAGCGCATGCGCTTTTTCGTCGCTTTTTTCATTCAGCAATACTATTGCGTCGTTTTTCAGATGTACGGCCTCGTTTGTCTGCTGCTCACTTGGTTTTATTCCCCATGCGTGGAAAAAGTAGTTCCAATCTATGTATGGCAGCAGTTGTGCAGGCTCGTAACAGAAGTGTGCAATGTTCATTTTGAAAATTAATACGTCTGAATATTGGAAAGATAAGAACTGTCCGTCTCGCCGCTTTTTTTATTTTCAAGGCTGTTTGTTACCTGCTTTTTTGCTGTTACATAGTCCGCTATGTGCCCTTAAAAAACAGATATACATTGATAAAAGCTCGGCTATATATTTTTAACGGTTTCAGAGTTTATCTTGAAAATTTCAAGGCTTTTCCGTGTACATTGTCGTTTATTTTGCCATTGTTGTAAACGCATTCTCCGTTTACCCATGTGCGGCATACTCTCCAACCGAATGTTTCTCCCTCGAAGGGGCTCCATTTGCACTGGCTCAGAATGTCCTTTTTTTCTACCGTCCACTGTTTGTCGGGGGCTACAAGCACAAGGTCGGCGTAATAATTTTTCCTTATGTAGCCGCGCTTGTTTATTTTGAAGTAGTCTGCCGGAGCGTGACACATCTTTTCTACAATCTGTTCGATGGTGAATATTCCTTCGTCTGCCATTCGCAACATTGCCGGCAGGGTAAATTGCATTGATGGCATTCCTGAGGTTGCTTTCAGTGCTCCGCCTGTTTTTTCTTCGGGCAGGTGCGGCGCATGGTCGGTGCCTATCATGTCTATCTTGCCGTTGCGCAGTGCCTCGCGCAGTGCGTCTCGGTCGTCTTGTGTCTTTATGGCCGGATTGCATTTTATGCGTGCGCCTTTCTCTTCGTAATCCTTGTCGCAGAATATAAGGTGGGCGGGGGTAACCTCGGCGGTTATTTTCTTTTTGTCCAATGCCTCGCTTGACAGTAGTTCAAGCTCGCGTGCAGTGCTTATGTGCAGAATGTGCAACTGTTTGTCGTGCTTTTTGGCAAGCTCGACGGCTTTTTTCAGGGATTTGTAGCAGGCCTCTTCGCTGCGTATCAGTGGATGGTATTTTATGTCAATGTCCTCGCCGTATTTCTTTTTGTACTCTTCGGCGTTGGATGTTATTATGCCTGTATCCTCACAGTGTACGGCTATGGGCATGTTTGCTTTTGAAAATACCAAGTTCAATCCTTGGTTGTCATCGACGAGCATGTTTCCTGTGCTCGACCCCATGAATAGTTTTATTCCGCATATTCTGTGTGGGTTCAGTTTTTCGAATAGATGGCTGTTGCTGTTTGTTGCGCCAAAGTAGAATGAGTAGTTTATGCGACTATCCTTTGCAGCACGATGAAATTTGTCGTGTAGCGCAGCTATTGTGGTTGTGGCCGGACGTGTGTTTGGCATTTCCATGAACGATGTTACTCCGCCGGCAGCTGCGGCACGTGTCTCGGACAGTATGCTTGCTTTGTGTGTAAGGCCCGGCTCGCGAAAATGTACATGGTCGTCAATTATTCCGGGTAGCAGATACATGCCGCTGCCATCTATCACTTCGTCGCTCTTGCGGCAAGGTTTTTTACCATCGGTACATATTTCCACTATTTTTGTTCCGTTTATAACTACCGAACCTGTTAATTGCTTACCTTCGTTTACTATGGTTACGTTTGAAATTTCTGTTCGCATAGTGGTGATTTTGTTTGTAATAAAAAGAGTGACGATGTGTAATGAATAGAGTGTGTGTCAAAATTTACATTTTGACACACACTTCTTTACTTATTTTTTCTGCAATTTCGGCAAACTCCTCGACTGTCAGTTTCAGTTTGGGGTTGCTGAATAACATATCTTTTTCCGATTGCATGGGCACAAGGTGTATGTGGGCGTGAGGAACTTCGAGCCCTAACACTGCTTGTCCCACCTTTAAACAGGGGATTGCTTTTTTTATGGCTTGTGCCACCTGCTTGGCAAATATTTGCATTTCGCCTATCTCTTCGTCGGTGAGGTCGAAGAAATAATCTACCTCGCGCTTGGGTATTACCAATGTGTGCCCTTTTGCCAAGGGGTTAATGTCGAGAAATGCGTAGAATTTATCGCTCTCGGCCACTTTGTAGCTTGGTATTTCTCCTGCGACTATTTTGCTGAATATTGTTGCCATCAGATAGAGATGTTTATTATTTCAAGATATATTTTTCCTTGCGGGATTGTAATTTCGGCTGTCTCGCCCACCTTTTTGCCAAGCAGACCTTTGGCAATGGGGGTGTTGATGGAAATCTTACTCTCGCGCAAGTTTGCCTCGCTCTCGGGAACGATGGTGTATGTCATTGTTGCACCTGTCTTTACGTTCTTGAGCTCTACCTTTGTGAGCACTTGAACGCTGTCGGTACTGAGCTTGCTGGTGTCTATTATCTTGGCATCTGCTATAATCAGTTTCAACTCGTTTATCTTCATTTCGAGCATGCCTTGCGCCTCTTTTGCTGCATCGTATTCGGCATTTTCCGAAAGGTCGCCTTTGTCACGCGCTTCGGCTATTTGGCGTACAATTTCGGGACGTTTGCCTTCCAACTCTTTTAAATCGGCTAACAATTTTTTGTAGCCCTCTTCGGACATGTAAGTCATTATCTTTATTTATCTAAAAATTAGTAAAACAATGGATTCCGGCAACTTCTTGCCGGAACCCATCTATTTCCTTCTCTGTGGTGCAAATATAGTGGCTTTTAATTCAATTTGCAACTAATTTGCTAAAAATTTTCCTTTATTAATGGTTTTTGTGCTTTTGCTATTCTTTAAGCAATTTTTCTATTTCGGCGGGCAGGTCTTTTATCTGTTCGTCGCGCAAAACTATTTCGTTTACTTTGTTTATCAGAAAGTAAGAAGGCAGTTTGTCCACTCTGTAAAGCAGTGCGTTGCTCGACAGCAGGCTGTTGCCGTCGAGTACGCATATCCAAGGCAGTTTGTCGGCCGATGTTTTCCAGAAGTGGGTGTTTGCGTCGAAAGATACTTGGTATATTTCGAGTCCTTGTTCCTTGTACTTGTTGTACAGTCCGCGCAGAGCGATGGTGTGCTGGCTTGTGCGGGTGTCGCTGTAAGTGATAAAGTCGAGTAGCACCACTTTGCCTTTTAATGATGACAGGCTTATGCTGTCGCCGTTGATGTCGGGCAGTTTTATGTCGAATATTCCTGTCGTCGATAGCTGTGCCTCTTTCGCCTCTATTGTGTCGGGCATTGTGGGACGGGTGCTCTGCATGCCTTTCATGGCTATGCTGTACATGTTTTTTGCACGAACCGATTCGGGGTATCTGTTGTTGAGTGCTGTTGCGACAGCCGCAAAGCATTTGCTGTCGAACCTGTTTGTGTTGGGGTTGAAGAGATACATTCCGTTTGTTTGCAGGAACAGTGCATAGTATGCACTTGCCTTGTCGGGTGCGGGCATTATGTATTGTTTGAATATATTCTCTTTGAACTCTTTTGTGATGTTGTATATTGTTGTGCGTATATCGTCGGGAGTGGAGTTTTTATCTTTGATAAAATGGTTAATTTGCTTTTCGAGAGCTGTACGCAATGTTGATATTTCCTGTATCTTGCGGCTCTCTTCGGAGCCCTCCACAATGTAGCTGTTGGCAAAGTCTTTCCCGTTGATGGTAAGGCCGATACACTCGGTGCTGTCTACGGCGATTGTTATTGCACGGCCGTTTTTCTCCAGTTGCAGACGATAAAAGTCGTAACTGTCTGGTCTCGGCTGTTTGAACTCGAATTTGCCGTCGTTTTTTATTTTTGCCGAGTCGATAAATGTGTTTTTGTCTACACCTACGTGTGACAAATATATGTTTTTACCGCCGGCCTCCGAAACAGAGCCTTTTATTGTGAATTTCGGGCTTTCGTCACACGCTGCAAGGAGTATTGCGACGCATGTGAACATGGCTGATATGACTTTTTTCATAATATAATTCTTATTTTTTTTAAAATGTGTCCGCAAAGATAGTGGAAAGTGTCGAAATTTGTATATCTTTGCGAAATATTTTAGGGAATAAAGAAAAATTTAATAATGATGAATGTTGTTACAAAGAATGTGACATTACCCGATGGACGTGTCATCACTCTCGAGACCGGCAAATTGGCCAAACAGGCTGACGGCTCAGTGATGTTGCGCTTGGGTAACACAATGTTGTTGGCTACGGTGTGTGCTGCCAAAGATGCAGTTCCCGGAACCGATTTTATGCCTTTACAGGTAGAGTATAAAGAGAAATATGCCGCTTTCGGTCGTTATCCCGGCGGTTTCACAAAGCGCGAGGGTAAAGCTTCGGACTATGAAATATTGACCTGCCGTTTGGTAGACCGTGCATTGCGTCCGTTGTTCCCTGATAATTATCACGCCGAGGTTTATGTGAACATAATTCTTTATTCGGCTGATGGCGTGGACATGCCCGATGCACTTGCAGGTCTTGCAGCATCTGCGGCTCTTGCTGTTTCCGATATTCCTTTCGGCGGCCCCATTTCCGAGGTGCGCGTTGCGCGCATAAACGGCGAGTTTGTGGTGAACCCCACATTTGCTCAGCTCGAGAGTGCCGACATGGACATAATGGTAGCAGCCACTTACGACAACATCATGATGGTCGAGGGCGAGATGAACGAGGTTTCCGAGACCGACCTTCTTAATGCAATGAAGGTGGCTCACGAGGCTATCAAGGTACATTGCAAGG
>CAZXIQ010000077.1:0-8093 GCA_964640785.1 uncultured Bacteroidaceae bacterium
ACAGCGTTGAAAAATTCGCATCAATACATTAATTTTGCAACGACATTAGAAACTAAATAAATATATGAAAAAAATCAGAGCCGCTATTGTCGGTTACGGCAACATAGGCAAATATGCATTGCAAGCATTGGAGAGCGCACCCGATTTTGAGGTTGCAGGTATTGTACGTCGTTCGGGCGCGGAAAACAAGCCGGCCGAATTGAACAATTACCCGGTAGTAAAAGAGATAAGCGAACTTAAGGATGTAGACGTTGCTATATTATCCACTCCCACAAGAAGCGTCGAAGAGTATGCCAAGCAGATTCTTGAAGCAGGCATAAACACAGTAGACAGTTTCGATATTCACTCAAAAATTGTTCCCCTGCGCCGTTCCTTAAACGAAAGTGCCAAAAAAGGGAACGCAGTATCAATAATTTCGGCAGGATGGGACCCGGGCAGCGACTCGGTTGTAAGAACATTGTTACAAGCAATAGCCCCCAACGGAATAACATATACAAATTTCGGTCCGGGCATGAGCATGGGACACACTGTTGCAGTTAAAGCCATAGAGGGCGTACAGGCAGCACTGTCAATGACAATTCCCACAGGCACAGGCATACACCGCCGCATGGTGTACATAGAAGTCAAGGAGGGTTACGAATTCGAGAAAGTAGCTGCTGCAATAAAGGCCGATGCATACTTTATAAACGACGAGACACATGTAATACAGGTGCCTTGCGTAAATGAGCTTCTTGACATGGGACACGGTGTAAACCTTACACGCAAAGGCGTGTCGGGCGTAACACAGAACCAACTTTTCGAGTTTAACATGCGCATAAACAACCCCGCCCTTACCGGTCAGGTACTTGTGTGCGCAGCACGCGCAACCATGAAACAACAGCCCGGTTGCTACACCATGATAGAAATTCCTGTAATAGACCTGCTGTACGGCGACCGCGAAGAACACATAGCACACCTCGTATAAGGGTGATTCTATAAATTATAGTCAAAGCCTGTTCTTATTTTTGTCAATGATTATTAATCAACAGTGACAATAAGAACAGGCTTTGACTATAATAATATCGCATGAGAAACAATATTTACAATTATTTTTATAAAACAATTTTGTACATCAAAAGCTTTATCGTTTCTTTGCAAAAAAATATGGCAAACATAAAATCACAATAAACAAATGAAAAGAAAACTATTACTGGTAATCCTGTGTGCAATAACAGGAATGACATTTGCTAGCGAAACACCAAAATGGCTACGCAACTGTAAAATTTCGCCCGACGGCACAACCATCGCATTCACCTATAAAGGTGACATTTTCACTGTACCGGCCGCAGGAGGCGAAACACGTCAAATAACATCGCTAAACTCATACGACACGACACCAATATGGTCACCCGATGGTGAATATATTGTATTCTCGTCCAATCGTGAAGGCAGTTTCGACCTTTACATTGTATCGAAAAAAGGAGGTACACCCAAACGTCTCACAACAAATTCGGCAGCAGAATACCCCGAAGTATTTCTCAACAACGAAGAGATACTCTACACTGCACAAATGATGCCCGACACAAAGTACGGTCAATTTCCCGGAGGCAGTTTCCAGCAAGTGTATAAAGTGTCTGTAAACGGAGGCCGCCCGATGCTTTTCTCGTCGGAATACATGGAGAGCATCAGCATAGACAAGAGCGGAAAGAAACTCATCTACAACGACAAGAAAGGTTACGAAGATAAGTGGCGCAAGCATCACCGTTCGTCAATCACACGCGACATCTGGACAACAAACGTGGATGGTACACGCAAATTCACAAAACTTACAATGTTCAAAGGCGAGGACAGAAACCCCGTATGGAGCAACGATGGCGACACATTCTACTACCTTAGCGAACAGGAGGGAGCATCGAACATCTTCCGTTCATCAGTGTCGCAACCCGGTAAACAACAACAGATAACCAAACATCAGAAACACCCTGTACGTTTCCTTTCGGCAGCAAACGACGGCACACTATGCTATGCCTACGACGGAGAAATATACACCGTCAAGGATGGAGGTTCGCCTAAAAAAGTCAATATTTCACTCACTGCCGACCTGCGCCAGCCAAGCGTATCACGCTACAATTTCAACGGTGGAGCATCAGCAATGGCTGTCAGCAAAGAGACTAACGAAGTAGCATTCGTACAACGCGGCGACGTATTTGTCACAACAATGGACCACAGCGGCACACGTCGCATTACCGACACCCCCGAACAAGAGCGCAATGTAGATATAAGCGCCGACGGACGTACAATAATATACTCGGCCGAACGTAACGGACAATGGGGCATATACAAAAGTGAACTTGTGCGCAAAGAGGACAAATATTTCACATACGCAACAGAGATAAAAGAAGAACCACTTATCGTGGGCGAAAAAGCAGCTTTCCAGCCCACATTCTCACCCGACGGCAAAGAGATTGCTTTCTTGCAGGACCGCACCACCCTGTGTGTCTACAACATAGAATCGAAAAAAGTGCGCACAGTGCTCGACGGTAAATACAACTACTCATACAGCGACGGCGACCAGACATACACATGGTCACCCGACAGCAAATGGTTCCTTGCAAAATATATATCTGTTGGCGGATGGAACAACACAGACATTGTTCTTGTAAAAGCCGACGGCAAAGGAGAGATGTACAACCTGACCGAAAGTGGATATTGCGACGAAAATCCTCGTTGGGCACTCGACGGCAAAGCCATGATATGGAGTTCAGACAGAGCAGGCTACCGCAGCCACGGCAGTTGGGGCGCACACCGCGACGAATATATAATGTTCTTCGACGCCGACGCATACGACAAGTTCCGCATGAACAAAGAAGAGCTTGCCATTACCGAGGAAATGGAGAAACTGCAAAAAGAGGCCGAAGAAAAAGCACGCAAAGAAAAAGAGGAAAAAGAGAAAGACAAAAAGAAGAAAAAAGATAAAGACGATAAGAAGAAAGAGGATGAAAAGAAAAGCGAAGAGCTTAAGTTTGACCTTGAGAACAGAAAAGACCGCATCATACGTCTCACCACACACTCTTCGTCGCTTGGCGATGCAATACTCACCAAAAAGGGCGACAAACTTCTTTACCTCACAAGTTTCGAAGGTGGCGTAGACCTTTGGGAACGCAATTTCCGCGAAGGTAGCGACAAGATAGTAGTTCGCGGCCTCGGCTGGGGCAGATTCATCACCGACAAAGATATGAAATATGCCTACATTGCAACCGGAGCCATGAAACGTATCGACCTGAGCAACAATGGCGTACACAATATTTCATACAACGCAGAATTCAACTATCGCCCGGCCGAAGAGCGTGAATATATATTCAACCACGTATGGCAACAGGTTAAAGACAAATTCTACGACCCCAAGCTACACAATGTCGATTGGGAATATTACAAGAAAGAATATAAAAAATTCCTTCCTCACATCAGCAACAACGTAGACTTTGCAGACATGCTCTCCGAACTTCTTGGCGAACTTAACGCCTCGCACACCGGCGCACGCGCAAGTTTCGGCAACAACTACCACACGGCAGTGCTCGGCGCATTCTACGACGACAGTTACGACAAGGACGGACTGAAGATTAAAGAGATTCTCAAAGGAGGCCCCCTGACACGCGCAAACACCAAGATAAAAGCCGGAACAATTATAGAAAAGGTAAACGGCAAAGAGATTAAAAAAGGCGAAGACTACTACCCTCTTTTCGAAAATCTTGCAGGCAAAAAAGTTCTTCTCGCACTTTACGACCCCGAGACAAAAGAACGTTTCGAAGAGTGGGTAAAACCCATCACTCAGGGAGCAGAGACAAACTTAAGATACAAACGTTGGGTTGAACGTCGCCGCGAAATTGTAGACTCGCTATCGGGTGGTCGCATCGGCTATGTACACGTGGCAAACATGAACAGCGAAAGTTTCCGCCAGACATACTCGGACCTCTTGGGACGTGACCGACACAAAGAGGCTGTGCTTGTAGACACACGTCACAATGGTGGCGGCTGGCTGCACGACGACCTTGCAACACTGCTCAGCGGCAAGGAATACCAGCGTTTCACCCCTCGCGGACAATACATCGGTAGCGACCCTTGGAACAAATGGAACAAGCCCTCGGCAGTGCTCGTTTGCGAGGACAACTACTCTAACGCACACGGATTCCCCACAATGTACAAAGCATTAGGCATTGGTAAGCTCGTCGGCACACCCGTTCCGGGAACAATGACAGCCGTGTGGTGGGAACGTCAGATTAACGGCGAAATTGTCTTTGGAATACCACAAGTCGGTGTACAGGACAACAATGGCAAGTACCTCGAAAACCAAGAATTACAGCCCGACATTTTGGTGTATAACTCACCCGAGGACAACCTCAGCGGCAAAGACACACAGCTCGAGGCAGGCGTAAGACATCTGCTCGAAGTTATCGGAAAAAAGAAATAAACATTCATTCACAAAAACAGACAGACGGTTATAAAAATCGTCTGTCTGTTTTTATGAGTGTGGGAGTGCAAGAAACTGTTTAAATTTCTAAAATAACATCAAACATCAGAACAACAAGAGGCATAAAAACATTAAACATACGAACGACAGTCAGCGGCAACGATGGGATGATACAAAAAGTCGGGACGTTTGCCCCAAAATATTCCGCATAAAGGTAGATGGGTTTTGCAGAATAGATAGGATGCACCTGTATCATTGGCCACTGACGGTCGTTCGTATGTTTAACCAATAAATATTTTATAAAATGAACATGCCCATGAGACGAGGAACCGCACAACATTGGATTCCCAGCATTTTCAACGACTTTTTTGACAATAATTGGATGGTACGAACCAACGCCACTGCCCCGGCCATCAATGTGCTCGAAAATGAAAAAGAGTACACGATTGAGGTTGCTGCACCCGGAATGACAAAATCTGATTTCAAAATTCAAATGGATGCAGAAAATGACCTTACAATCACTATGGAGAAAAATTGTAACTGCTGCTGCAACAAAGAGGACAAAAAGGAGGAACGCAACAATTCGGCAAAACCGACAACAAGCGAAGAGCCTAAAGGCAGATACCTGCGTCGCGAATTTTCTTATACGAAATTCCAGCAGACACTTGTACTGCCCGAAGACATTGAAACTTCAAAAATAGAGGCAAAGGTTACAGATGGAGTTCTGTGTATAAAAATTCCCAAAAAGAATAAACCCGAAGAAAAGAGTATTAGCAGAGATATTACAATAAACTGATAAATTCATTTTAATCAACGAGGCTGCCGTAAGATAATTGTTACGGCAGCCTCGTTGATTAAAATTGTATAGCAAAATATAAAATCAAACTTTGATTATTTCGCTCGTTTGTTGTATTTTTTATAGAATATTTACTGCACTCGCCGGAAAAAATATTGAAACAAGTTTCATATTTCTCGCTCGTTTGTTGTATCTTTGAAATAAAAAATACACATATATTAATAATTCCTTACTATGAAAAACAAATTTTTTATTTTACAGATTGTCGTATTGATTTTTGTTACGTGTCTGCTTGCAAATTGTAAAGACAACAGTGCAACAGAAGTAGGCAAATTGACAAATGCACTCGATGCATCAGCATGGGAAACATCCATTTGGATTTCTGCAACGGATGCCCCGGTGTTAAAAGACAATAATAATGGTCGCGCTCCCGATGGAGCAAGTTGGTTTGTATCAAAAGTAAAAAACGAACAAAAAGTTGTGTCGGCAAAATGGATGACAACCGGGCTCGGCATTTACGAAATTTATCTAAACGGCAGACTTGTGGGAAAAGAGTTTCTGAAGCCGGGATTCACAAATGTTTTTAAGACCAGACGTTCGTTTACATACGACATTACCGACGCCATTAAGTGTGAGCCGAATGCCGAAAATATACTGTCGGCACAAGTTACTCCCGGTTGGTGGGGCGACAAAATAGTAACTCCGGGCAGTTATAAAAAAGGAATGTATGGTACAAAATGTGCATTTCGAGGAGTATTGGAACTTACATACGCCGATGATTCCAAGAAACTTTATGGCACTAATATTGAAAATTGGAAAGCAGGCATTGCAGGCCCTGTGAAACATGCAGCCATATTCGATGGCGAGGAGTATGACGCTCGCGAAAAAATGGGTTACGAATGTATAGAAAAACTTTCTACGCCTGAAGAGAACAAAGAATTCAAAGGAGAAATTCTGCCCACAGCTGGAGCCGAGGTATATTTGCGCAACGATATTGCCCTTTCGCCAGTTTCGGCATATACGTGGAAAGATATTGAAAATGCAAAAGAGAATGAATTTGGCAAGGTTGTCATTTTGCAACAGTTTGCAAAAGATGCTCCCATGAGCATAAAAGCCGGGGAAACTCTGGTTGTAGACTTCGGACAGAATTGTGCAGGAGTGCCCACATTCGAGTTTAAGGCAGACGATGGGACCGTGCTAACATGTCTGCCTGCCGAAATACTAAATGATGGCAATGGTGCAAAAAATCGCGGAATGGATGGCCCCGAAGGCAGTTGTCACCGCGAAAATTTGCGCAGCGCAGAGAATGCAATGCGTTTGGTCTACACATTTGCCAAGAACAAAGGCTATGTAAAATATCAGCCTACACGCACATTTTTCGGCTACCGCTATGTGTCAATTACCGCAACGGATGAAGTAACAATAAAAAGCATAAAAAGTATTCCTGTTACTTCTATTGCCAAAAATCTGGAGATTGGAAAAATAAAAACCGGTAACGAATCCATAAACAAACTTATCTCAAATACCTACTGGGGACAACTATCAAACTACCTTTCAATTCCCACAGACTGTCCTCAGCGCAACGAACGTTTAGGATGGACGGCCGACACACAAGTATTTGCCGAGACAGGCACATTCTTTGCAAACACTCTTACATTCTTTCATAAATGGATGCGTGACATGCGCGACAGCCAAAGTAAAACAGGAGGATTTCCGGGCGTCGCCCCATTTGCACAATATGGCAATACTAAAATGCGTTTAGGATGGGCCGACGCCGGTATTATAGTACCATGGACTGTATGGAAACAATTTGGTGACAAACAGATTGTTGAGGATAATTGGGATGCAATGAATCTTTTCATGAATCACATATACGAAACTAAATACAACCACGAAACACTTGTCAAAGAAAATGGTAACTACCAATGGGCCGATTGGTTGAGCTATGAGGCACTTGAAAGTTGTGGAGGCGGCATTAACGAAAATGGTAAACGACGTCCCGAGGCCATTGAATACTGGAACTATCTGGGAGCATCATATTGGGCGATTGATGCAACCATGATGCGCGACATGGCATTAGCCACCGGACGCGATGCCTCGACATACGAGAATATGGTGGCCGAGGCGAGGGCTTACATGCAAGAAACATTCCTCAACACAGATGGTACATTCAAGACCGAGATTCTTAACACCATGCAGACACCTGCGCTTTTCGCATTGAAAAACAAAATTGTCGATGGTGAGGCGAAAAAACAGATGATTGCCCGCTTGCGCGAAAATTTCGAACAACACGGAAACTGTTTACAAACAGGTTTTTTGGGTACATCCATACTAATGGCAACCCTTACAGAAAATGGAATGGAGGACATTGCTTATGAACTTCTTTTCCAACGAAAAAATCCAAGTTGGCTATACTCAATAGACAATGGCGCCACAACCATTTGGGAGCGTTGGAACAGCTACATGATTGATAAAGGAATGGGGCCTCGCGGAATGAACAGTTTCAACCACTACGCCTACGGATGCGTTTGTGAGTGGATATGGGAAACTGTGGCAGGAATTGCAGCCGACCCCACTTCACCGGGATTCAAACACATAATAATGAAGCCTATCCCCGACAAACGTTTGGGCTACGTTACGGCCGAATACAACTCTGCTGCCGGCCTTATAAAAAGTGCATGGAAATATGCCGACGACAAATGGACATGGGAATTTACAATACCCGAAGGAGCAACAGCTACTGTAACCCTTCCCGGAGAGAGTGTATCAAAAGAATATAAGAGCGGAATATATACAATTATATTACTGTCCGATAAAAATTAAAAGACATAAAAATATTGCGCTCGGCTA
>CAZXIQ010000078.1:0-7981 GCA_964640785.1 uncultured Bacteroidaceae bacterium
TATAGAACTGTGCAACAGCAGCGTGGCAAAAGAGATTAATGTAAACGCCGAAGGATACAACAACGGAGTAATCTATGGCAGCGACCTTAACATTGTCACTCGCATACTTACTGACGAACAACGAACCATTGCCGACTTGCAGACAACCGCCACGCTGAAGAAAAATCCCGCCATGCTCGCACACTGTTTGAAACTGATAAACGACGGACAAAAGCTATATAAAGAACAGGAATACAAAGGTGCGTTCGAGAAGTTCCACGATGCAGCAGCAATGGGCGAGCCCACAGCCGCCTACCTTACGGGCGTCTGCTACTCCTACGGGCAGGGTACGGAAAAGGATAGCGTAAAAGCATTCAGCCTTTACCGTTCGGCAGCCAACAGCGGTATTGCAGCAGCCATCCACCAGCTTGCAACCTGCTACAAGGATGGCAACGGAACAACAGTCAATGATTCATTGGCACTTAAATATTATACCATTGCTGCCGACAGCGGTCTTTTACGCTCCATGAGCATGCTTGCAAAGAGCTACGAAGATGGCATATTTACAGAAAAGTCCCCCGAAAAAGCTATCGAGTGGTACAAACGCGCCGCCGAAAAGGAAGAGCCATACGCACTGTATAAAATGGGTCGTCACTACGAACACAAAGATTCCATAGAGGGCAAGAAAAGCAAGGCACTGCGCGAGTCAGAGACAATAAAATTGTTTACCCGTGCAGCCGAACTACACAACCCGCAAGCACAAATGAAACTCGCCGAGTGTTACGGCAACGGCCGCTATGTGAAAAAGAGCAAGAAATTGCGTTTCGAATGGTTGCTCCACGCTGCCAACAACGGCCTTATGCAGGCACAGGAACAGGTTGCCGAGTGCTACGAAAAAGGACGCGGAACGCAAAAGAACAACCCCAAGGCTTATAATTGGTACAAACGTGCCGCCTTGCAAGGCAGTGAACTTGGAAAGATTAAAGCCCAAGAGTACGAACTTTTCAAGTTTTACAAATAATGTGAATACGATTGCCCAAAAAATATTACTTGCACTGTAAAGACTGAAACAATATAAACTAAATGAGGGTGTCCCATTTTACTTTGGGCTACCCTCATTTTTTGTTGTGCGCCTGATAGGACTCGAACCTACACGTCGCAAAACACCAGATCCTAAGTCTGGCGCGTCTACCAATTTCGCCACAGGCGCAAGTTGTGTCGAAAGCTGTACACGCCTTTTCTTTTGCAAAGATAGTGCAAACCGAGTGAAGAACAAAATAAATTCCATTTATTTTTTCTTCCGAGGTGCTGCCTATCTTATCTAAAGTAGTGCAAACCGCTTAAGTAAAATATGTTCCCATTTATTTTTTCTTCCGAGGTGCTGCCTATCTTATCTAAAGTAGTGCAAACCGCTTAAGTAAAATATGTTCCCATTTATTTTTTCTTCCGAGGTGCCGCCTATCTTATCTAAAGTAGCTGATAATCCCGAGAATGTACATGCCTGCACCTCTTGAATCCCTCAGTTGGTATTTTGAACAAAGAGGCTGTTGCAGCAAATAGCGTTGCAACAGCCTCTTTGAATATGATTAAGCATGTAGCTTATTTTACAATTATCTTCTTGGTCTTAACAGCACCGTTGGCATATACACTCTTTACAATGTTTATGCCTTTGACGGGTGTTGCCGAAATTTTACCGTCTGTGCTGTAATATGTTGTGGAGATAATCTCCCCTTCGACATTATCAACAGTGTTGTTGATAGATGTTGTGCCGGCATTCACAAGTTTCCATCTTGATTCTTCGGCATTAGGGCTCCAAATACAAATGTGTCCCCAACTTGCTTTGCCATCATCGTGTCCGAGAATGTGTAAATATCGCCATGTTTGATATTGATCTGCAATATCTTCCAGTGCGTAATATGCACCGATGTTATATTTTATGCCACCCGAACTTCTGAAGTAGTAGAGAACAGGGGTTTCACTCATAGGAAGACGTGTGGAATATTTTCTTGATGTGCCGATATACTCTCCTGTTGCCTTGTTTTTAAGGTAAACATATAGGTCACCGGGTGTTGTTTCGATATTCATTGTATCGCCGGCCTCTATAATCCATGTGAATTCCTCTTTTGTGCCATTATTCTCGTCGAGCAATGTTCCCCAATAGGGCTGGTGAGTACTTGTTACTTCAAGGTCGGCCTCGTCGTTCACGTCAGAGAAAATTGCCATTTCTTTCTGTTGAATGTCGTAGAATTTGGCATTTGTGCTGACAATGTAGTATTCTCCACCGATGACTATGGGGTTTACTTCCAATGTAGAGAGTGCCTCGATGTTGGCCTGCAATTTATCTGCGGCAGCTTTTGCGGCGGCAACATCTTTTGTGTCGGCAAGTGCTTGGGCTGCTATAAGGGCGTCTTTGAATTCTGTTACGCCTGCACCGCTGTACTGTCCGGGGTTCTCGCCTAATGCGTCGGGTGTGAATCCTGAGGCTTCGACAGATGCAAGAACACTCTGCAACCACATTATGCCGAAGTTATCGACAGATACTTTGTAGATGTCCCATTCGCTTTGTCCGTCAAGCTCGAATTGTTCGTCGAGGCTTGCAAGGGGGCATGTTCCCATGTTGTTGCCCCAATCTTGTAGCGGGAATACAGCCTCGGTTCCGTCAAGTTCATTGAATTCATCGTCTACAAGGCCTGTGTAGTAAATGTAGAACATATCTTCGTGTGATTCATGCTCTTTTATGGTAAAGGCTGCAGCCTCATTCTTGAAATATGTGCTGTTTACATTGGCCCATGTGGTAGGTTGCTTAACGTAGTAGTTCTTTGACAAGCTGTGCAGATAGAATTTTCCATCGCCTGCATCTT
The DNA here is from genome assembly GCA_964640785.1 of uncultured Bacteroidaceae bacterium. Taxonomy (GTDB): domain Bacteria; phylum Bacteroidota; class Bacteroidia; order Bacteroidales; family Bacteroidaceae; genus HGM04593. Next base: position 2,841 of record CAZXIQ010000078.1, read on the forward strand.
CAAATGTGAAGAGACAACTGCTGTGCGGGTATTTACTTTCGTAAATGTTTATGCCTGAGTAGTATCCCGAGCCTTCACCGACAACTTCATCGCCATCGAATTTGCTTAAGTTTCCGTAAAGAATGTAGTGCCCTCCGTCTGTTATTTGTGAAACGTCGGTCACTTTTTCAAGAATCTGTAAGTTGTAGGGGTCTTGTACGGGAACGTCGTCGGGGTTATATGTCTCGCCGGTGGTAATACCAAAGTCTATGGGTGCGCGATTGTATGAATTATTTGCGCGGCTTACCATGCGGTAACGGAATGCGGATATTTCTTCGTCCAGATTAACTTGAACGTATGAATATTCGCCTGCGCTCGGAAGAATGTCGTGGTTGTCCGAGTATGCTGTGTGGAACCATGTGCCGTGGTTGCCATCCACAAGTGCTGCAATGCCGCCACCATCGGTAGAGCATAGTGAGTTTACTTCGAACATATCTTCGCGTAAGGGTATAAGCTCGCCTGCTGCATCGTACAACTCGAATTCACCCAAACAGAACATTACTGTACCACTGCCATTGTAATTGTCCTGTCTTGTTGCTTTTGTCACTGTGATGCGTATGATGTCTGTGGGTTCGCTCAAATAAAGAATGGGGGTGTCCCAAAGGTAGCTGCCGCTTGAGTTTCCATTTTCACGTTCGCCGGGAAGGCCGTCCTCTTCGGTGAAACGCATGGGCAGTTTATAAACTCTGTCTACGCGCGATGCGTAAAGGTTTTTCAGACCTTCCTCAAGGTCTGCTATCATCAATGAAATATCTACGAGTGCTGTTACCTCGTCGGCGCGCACATTGGCATCGTCAATAAGTACGCTCAGGGGCTCGCGGTATTGCTCGGGGTATGAACCTACGCTCCAACCATCGCTGCCGTCGGTAAATTTGAGGTCGGCCTCTTCCAATAGGTATGTGATTGAATCGACAAGCACAAACAGGTATTGCTTGCGGTATTGTGCTGTCAAAAGGTCAATGTCGTTGGTCTTTTTTACTGCGGCGTCGGCTGCGATGTTTTCTGAATTCAGAAGTTCGCGTCCCGATGCTACGGCTGCTTTCAGTTCTTCAAATTCGCCTTCGTCTTGGTCCTCGATGTATCCTTGGAGTGTGATGAGTGAATCTGCTACTGCGATGACTTTTTCAAGTTCGCTTTCTATGGCTGTGCCTTTGATGTTCTTAATGTTTGCCTTGTATACGTTCCAAGCATAGTGGTAGGTTGCATCCTCTTGTGTGCATGTGTCGTTTACTACTGACATTTTTACGAATCTTCTTTGTCCTAAGTAGATGTTGCCGGCTTTGATGATGAACGAGCCGGGGACGGAGTCACATGCTGTGAATGTAAATTTTCCTGCTTCGAATGAGTTGTTTACCCATTCTGCGTAGCTCGATGTTTCGACGTGTCCTACGGGGTTGTATACATAATGGTCGTTTACGAGCCAATGAATGTAATATGTGTCCTGCTCACCGGTGGGCGCAAAAGCGATAAGGTCGGCAGCCGAGGGGGTAAGTGAGGCACCGTAGGGCGAGTGGTAATATGCGTCGCCACGATAGGGTACTGTGCGTCCCCAAATTCCATCGGGGTCGGGGTAGTCGTATGTGAAGTAGTTGCCTTTGAGGACAAATACGCCGCCTTCGGCAATTTCTTCGAGTGTTGTAACCTGCTCGCCAAGTTCAAAGCCATATTCGGGGTAGGGCAGGTATTCTGTGCCGCCGGCTGTTATACCTACTGTGGTGGGTATGTTTTTTCTGTTTGAACGAGAGAACCATCTTAGCTTGAATTTACTTATTGGCTCGGGAAGGGTTACTTCGATGTAGTGGTATTCTTGTGGCAGTGTACCCCATGAGTATGTGCCATGAAAGTGGGTGGATGTGTTGTTGTCCACAAGGGCTGCAAGGCCACCACCGTCGTTTGTTGCTACGGCATTTGACGAGAGCATGTCTTCGGTGAGTTTGAGCCAATTTCCGTCGGCGTCGGCGATTCTAAACTCGGAAAGTGTGAAGAATGGGAAGCCCGGGCCGTAACTTGCGCTGAGTCCGTCGTAGTTATAAGAGGTCAGGGTGTCGGTGGTGTTTGTTGTAATAACGGTGAAACGGATAGAGCTTACCGGTTCGTCTAATTCGAACATACGTGTTGTGTACTCTTCGCTGTCACCTGTGAAACGACCGGGAAGACCATCCGCTCTTGTCAGCGTGATTGGTAGTACGTCGGCCGCCATAAGAACTGTTGTGATGCACAGTCCTGTCAAAAGAGATAAAAATCTTTTCATAAGCGTTTATTTTTAATAATTGTATAGTTGGTGTTTATATAAATTACAAATAACGGACAAAAATTTTGTATATAACAAATTTTGTCCGTTATTTGTTGTGTTTTTTTTTGAACTCTCCCTTGTTAGATGCTTGGTGTGCGTTCGGCCTCTTGTATCATTTGTAATATAGTTTCGTTAAATGCCCTCTGCTTGCTTAGCTCTTCGATGGTAATGTGCATTCTGTAATTCCATACGTGCCCTCTGTTGGCCGGGATGTTTATTCGCTCTTCGTACGCATCGGGGTGGCGCAGACGTTCGTCCATTGCCATCCAGTCCTGCCATGCTATCATTGCAAGCATCGAGGGCGACTTAAGGTGCATGGCGAGAATGGCTTTTGCTGTTGTGCCGTCCATTTCGGCAGGTGCTTTGCCCTCGCGTCCGATTATTTCGTTGTAAAAGTGTTGTGTGTCGTCGGTGTTCTCTGTCCACCACTCGCGCAGCGTGCTCATGTCGTGGGTCGATGGGGTTGCCACCGATAGGTAGGGGTACTCCTCGGTGCGTGCGAATCTTACGCCGTATTGCTTGGGCATGCGTTGTATTTCGAGCGATAGTATTTGCAGGTTTTTCATTGCCCAAGGTACGCAGGCGGGTATCATGCCTAAGTCCTCGCCGCAGGCTGTCATGGAGGTTGCGCTAAGCAGCGGGGTGAGTTTTTTCATTGCCTCTTCGAACCAGAAATTTGTGTGACGATGGTAGAAAAAATCCTCATAAATGTGGTCGAATGCTTGCTTGTTGCGCTCGCCAAGGGTGCGGTAGCAGTTTGTCTCGGATGCCATGATTCGCGGGTGGTAGTGTCCCGGCAGTGTGTCGTCGGGAATGAAAAGAAGGTCGGCGGGCTTGTCGGTGGGCAGTTCTGTGGCTTTTGCACAAGAGTGTTGCGACGGGGTAAAGTAGAATCCTGCTTTTTCTATCTCTTCTATGGTCAAAGGCATGCTTGGCCTGAAGTGTCCCGACAGTCCGCTCGACACGTATGACGGAATCTCCCAAATGCGGAAGAATCCTAATATGTGGTCGATGCGATAGGCGTCGAAAAAGTTTGACATATGTTTCAGGCGGAGTTTCCACCACGAGTAACCGTCGAGCGACATTGTTTCCCAGTTGTATGTGGGGAATCCCCAATTTTGTCCGTCGGCCGAGAATGCGTCGGGTGGTGCTCCGGCCGAGCCTTTACAGTTAAAAAGCTTTTTGTTGCACCAGACATCCACTCCGTCGGGGGCAACGCCGATGGGAATATCTCCCTTTATGGCAACGCCCAAGGATAGTGAATATTCGTGCGCCTCTTTCAACTGTTTGTATAGAAAATATTGTACAAGCGCGTGGTATTTCATTTCGCCGTTTGCGTCATTGTATTCTTTTGTCAAACGTTCGTATGTGTCTGCTTTGTAAGAGTCGTATGCTCCCCAATTTCCCGGGCCGGGACACAACTTTTTTGACAAAAAACGGTAGGCGCAATATGGCTTAAGCCATGCTTGCTGTGCTTTTTCGAAAAGTTTGAATTCCGGGTTTTTAAGAATCTCTTGGCCACTCTCCTCGTAAAGTTTTCTTAGGTAATTTTCTTTCAGTTCGTTTACGGCAGGGTAGTCGAATGTGCGATTCTCGTTTAGACGTTTGGCGCGGCGAAAAAAGGCGGCACGCGTTCTTCCGTCTTTTATTGCGGGGAGTGCCGAAATGTCGATGTATTGTGGGTGTAAGGCAAAGACCGATACGCAGTTATACGGGTAAGAGTCGCCCGCCCCACCGTAAATGGTCGTGTCGTTTACCGGTAGTAGTTGCAGTACGTGCTGTCCGGTCGATGCCAACCACTCGGCCATTTTTTTCAGGTCGCCAAAGTCGCCTATGCCCCAACTGCTCTGTGAACGTAACGAAAAAAGCGGAATGACAGTGCCGGCAACGCGCAGCTGTGGCGCTCCGAAGTCTATTCCTTCGAATGTTATGCGGCGAACAACGGGCTGTTTTTCGTCGCCGATGAAAAATGTGCGGTTGTCGCCTGCTTCCCAACGTGCCTCGCCGCTTTTTGTATTGAATGCCACGAACTTGAAATTCAAAGTCTTCTCGTGCAAGGCGGATGCGTCTGCAATACATTGCCAACGGTTGAAACCTGTGCTTGTCATGCGCACGCCTTGCGATGGCTCCCAATTTCCCAATTCGGCAACGTCGCCTGTTGCTACAAGTGTTTCGTCTGCCGTCAGTCCGCAGGCTTGAATGTCGAAAAACAGAATGTCGGGGCTTTTGCCCGAGACTGTTAGCTTGTCACAGGTGTCGGCAGGGTTGTTGCGGTGGTAAAATTTTTTGAATAATCCACTCTGCATGTAGTTGCAAAAAGGTACGTCGAGCCACTTGTCGTGGAGCTGCCATGATGTGTCGTCCGTTTCTAAACTTACCTCATGCGGCGTGTCGCCCCATTCGCTACGTACAGTAGTGCTGTTTCGCACAACTTCGTAGCCGTATGTAAGTTCGCAGGTGGTGTTGTCGAATGTTAAAAAACCGCTCCATGTGTCGGGCGAAATTTCTTCGAGCTGTAAGCGGTTTTCAAATTCTTCGCCTCTTGTCGTTCGGAAACGGTATTTAATCTGTATTGTGGCATTGTTATCTGTGTGAAAGGTAACAATGAATTTTATTTTTTTCATAAATAAATATTCTTTGAAGTGTTGCGGATGTGTTCCCCCGTTATTTACGGTGCCGCAAATATATAAGAAACGGTTTTAAATTCTTTTAAATTTATAAAATATTTTCTTTAAATTTTCTATTTCTGTCCGCTGTGAGCCTTGCGCACGCGCATTTTTATAAATAATAACGCAGGAAACTTCAATGT
>CAZXIQ010000079.1:0-7932 GCA_964640785.1 uncultured Bacteroidaceae bacterium
GTCGATGAGTTTGTCAAATTCGGTTGTGACTGTGCCTGCCTGAACTTTCTCAAGGCCATAAGCGTGAAGGCTGCTGCGCCTTTTGAAATAACTGACAGGTAGGACGAAACTACTGTCGGTGCGCCTTGGTAGGTGTCGGCTGTCCACATGTGGAAGGGCACAAGTGATATTTTGAATCCCATGCCTGCAAAGAACAATACAAGGGCAAAAATTTGCAAGGGGCTGCCGTTGATGTTTGCAACCATGTCTGCAAAGTATAGTGTGCCGGTTGTTCCATAAAGAAAAGAAATTCCGTATATCATCACTGCCGAGGAGAACATCGAACTTAGTATGTATTTTACGCCGGCCTCGGCCGAGTGGTGGCGGTATTTGTCGAATGCCACAAGGCATGCAAGCGGTAGCGATGCAAGTTCAAGACCGATGAAAAATAGTAGAAAATGACGTGCGCTTATCATTATGTACATTCCAAACAAGGTGCTCAGTAACAGCGTGTAGAATTCGCCCTGCTTGTGTGTGGTGTTTGCACTGCGCAACCATTTATTTGCTTGAAAAACAAGCAACAGTGTGCCTCCCGTCAATATTGTCTTTACAATGCCTATGATGGGGGTTGTGTAGTACATTCCGCTAAAGAGGTCTGTCTCGCGGTAGCTGTCGCCAAGGCATACGGCTGTGTGTGCCATCAGCAAAAGACATGTGATGGGGTGAAAATAGTGTCTCCACTTTCCTCGTGCCGTAAGGTCGTATATGAAGATTGCTACAAAGATGACCAAAAGGCTTATTTCGGGACGCATCTGAAGAAATTGTATATAGTTCATGGCCTTGTATCGTGTTTATGGTTGTAAAACTGTGAATATGTTGCCGACGCCATTGTCGATGAGGGTGCTTACCCACATTGGGGCGATACCTAATCCTGCAACGCATATTATCAGGCATATTACTGTGAAACGTTCGTCCCACGTTGCGTCGCCAAGCGCAAGATGATGTTCGTTCTTTACTGTTCCGTAGAGTATTTTCCCAACGACACGCAGTATGTACACAGCAGTTATTACGATGCTTGTGCAGGCAATTATTGTTACTATGCGATGAAACAGGTCGGGTTGTTCGAAAGAGCCGACAAAAATTGTCATTTCTGCCACAAAGCCACTGAATCCCGGCAAGCCCAAGTTGGCAAGTCCGGCGATGATGTATCCGACCGATAGGAAAGGCATGACTTTCATCAATCCGCTAAGCTCACGTATGTCGCGCGTGTGTGTACGACCGTATATCATGCCTATAAGGGCAAAGAACAGGGCGGTCATAAGTCCGTGCGAGAGCATTTGCAGAATTGCGCCGGTACACGAGGTGCGTGTCATCATCAGCAGGGCGAAAAGCACCAATCCGCAGTGTGACACTGAGGAATATGCGTTTATATATTTAAGGTCTGTTTGGCTTATTGCGCTCAGGGCACCGTATACTACGCTTATAGTGGTGAGTATGATGAATATCCATGCAAGGTCGTTGGCTGCTTGGGGTAACAGGTACATTGCTATTCTGAAACAGCCGTAACCGCCAAGTTTCATCAGCACTCCCGCGTGCAGCATCGACACTGAAGTGGGGGCACTTGCGTGTCCGTCAGGGCTCCATGTGTGGAAGGGGAAGAGTGCGCCCAATACTCCGAATCCCAAAAATATTATCGGGAAAAAGATGTATTGTATGTTTACGGGAATGTTGGCAAGTTGGGCAATTTCCAAAATATTCATGGTTGTTGCTCCGCTGCCGAAGTATATGCCTAATATTCCCATCAGCAGAAAGGCCGAGCCTCCCATCAGCATCAGTGTCAGTTTCATTGCCGAATACTCTTTGCGGCCGCTGCCCCACACACCAATGAGCAGGTACATGGGAATAAGGGCTGTTTCGTAGAACATGAACATTGTGAACATGTCTGTGGATATAAAGAATCCGAATACTCCGAGCGACAGCAGCACGTACCACAGGAAAAATTCCTTGGTAAGTGGTTGCAGTTTCCACGAGGCAAATGTGCCGGTGAATACTATTATTGCCGACAGCAGTATCATTGCTACCGATATTCCGTCCACTCCTATCGAGTAGCATATATTAAGCGGTGTGTACCATTGCCAAGAGGCTGTGTAGAGGAATGTGGCGTCTGCTCCGGCGTTGCGTTGCGCAATAAAGTCTATTGTCAGATACACGGCGAGCAACAGCAGCAAAGTGGAGCCGACAACCATTACACTGCGTGTCTGACGCAGATTGCGAGCGCCCCATAATGCCAAAAGCATTATAATGGGAATTACTATGAAAAGGTTCAGTATGTTCATTTTCTTATATTATGCTTGTGCGGGTTATACAAGGAATATCAATATCAATGCAAGTATCATCACTCCGTGCAGGAACCATATACAGTAGGATTGTATGTTTCCACTCTGGAATGTTCTTATCTGTCGGGCAAGTGATTGTGTGGCTGTTGCAAGCAGGTCCATAAAGCCGTCTATCGCTTTTTTGTCGAACCATGCTATCGGACGGCTTATTCCGCGAAAGATTATCTTTTTTGTTACAAAAAGCCACAACTCGTCCATGTAGAAACGGTGGTAGGCTGCTGTGATGAATCTTTTGCTGCGTACCTTTATTGTCAGTGTCACTTTGCTATGTTCTTTCATGTACATTATTGTGGCAATGGCAATGCCGGCAACTGCAAGCAGTATGCTTGACGCAGCTACGGCTGTGTTAAGATGTATTTCGTATGCGTGTCCGTTGCTGCTGATAAAGTTTCCAAAGGGTATAAAGCCTGACACACAACTTACGGCGGCGAGTATCACCAATGGAATGGTCATTGTGAGTGGCGCCTCGTGTGGGGTGTGCGGTTTTTCTTCTATGCGTCCTTTTCGGAACAGTGCAAGCTGTGTTTCGTAGTAACTTTTCCCCCAGAATATCATGTAGTAGAGGCGGAACATATAAAAGGCTGTAAGGGCTGCAACGCCGCTCATGAATACTCCCATCATCAACGAATAGTCGTAGCATGCGGTAAGAATCTCGTCTTTGCTGAAAAATCCGCTGAATGGGGGAATGCCGGCAATGGCGAGACAGGCTATGAGAAAAGTAATATGCGTGACGGGCATATATTTTCTCAGTCCACCCATGAAATTGCGTTCATTACTGTGTACTGCGTGTATGATGGCTCCCGCGCCAAGGAACAGCAGGCCTTTGAACATTGCGTGGGTGAAAAGGTGGAACATGGAGGCCATATAGCCCAAGCCTCCATTGTGCGGGTCGGAAGATGTGCAGACGCCCAATGCTACCATCATGAAGGCTATTTGTGATATTGTCGAGAAGGCAAGCACACGCTTGATGTCTGTTTGTGCGCATGCTACGACTGCGGCGTATAGGGCTGTGAATGCTCCCACATATGCGATTATGTGCAATACTTCCGGGGCAAATTCAATGAATATTGGAAACATGCGCGCCACCAGATAGACACCGGCAACCACCATTGTGGCTGCGTGTATAAGTGCCGAAACGGGGGTGGGGCCTTCCATTGCATCGGGCAGCCATATATGCAACGGGAACATTGCACTTTTTCCTGCTCCGCCTATGAACATAAGCCCCAATGCAACAGGAATTACTATTCCTGCCGAGACGAGCATGCTCGTCTCGGGCGAGAATGAGAATGTTCCTGCATAATATCCATAGAAAAGTATTCCCACAAGGAAAAACAGGTCGGCGAAACGTGTGACGATAAATGCTTTTTTCGATGCAGCAATCGCAGCTTTTTTAGTGTAGTAGAAACCTATCAGCAGGTACGACGACACACCCACAAGTTCCCAAAATACATACATCTGGAATATATTTGTGGCAACTACAAGCCCAAGCATCGAAAATGTGAACAGCGACAAAAAAGCATAGTAACGTTGAAAGCCTTTTTCGCCCTTCATGTAACCGAATGAGTATGTGTGTACCATCAGACTTACTGTGCTGATGACTATGAGCATCATCACAGAAATAGGGTCGAGCATTATGCCCATGTCTATGTGCAGGCTCTCTGTCAGTGGCAACCACGTGATATTATATGGTGTAAGTGTGGGGAACAGTCCGTCAGCACCACGTCCGGCACCAAAATATTGTATAGCAACGGTGTACGATAGAATGGTTACGGTCGCAAGCGACAGTGTGCCTATCGTTCCGGCAACCTTGTGCGATAGTTTCATGCCCGCAAGAGCGAGTATCAAAAAACTGAATAGTGGCAACGCCAGTATAAATATCGTAAACTCCATAATTCCTAAAATTTAAGTTTTTTGAGTTCTTTCAGTCTTATGGTGCGCATGTTGCGGTACACATTAAGTATTATGGCAATGGCGACGGCTGTTTCTGCCGCTGCTATTCCTATGGCAAACATGGTAAAGAAGAACCCTTCTAAATGTTCGGGGTAGTAGTATGCGTTGAATACTGCAAAATTTATATCCACTGCATTAAGGACAAGCTCGGTGCTTATAAGCACGGCAAGCAGGTTGCGACGTGTGAAAAAGCCGAATATGCCGATGAAGAACATCAGTGCGGCAAGTACAAGGTAATATTCTGCTGATATCATATTTCTATCTTTTACGGGCTATTAACAATGCTCCCACCATGCAGGCGAGTAATAATACGCTGACAGCTTCGAATGGAAGTACGAAATTGTATTTATCGACACCCATCATAGTATGTCCGATAAGTTTCATCGGCACAGCCGACGCAAGGGGTTTAACTTCGGGGAACTGGTGGATGAATATCAGGTATATTGTAAGTGCAAGTCCTGTTACCGATGCTGTAAAGCCGGCGGTGTATCGCAAAATAGAGGTGTGCGTGAGGTCGCGTGCTCCTTTGCCTATGAGCAGTGCGGCAAAGACAAAAAGTACGATAATACCTCCGGCGTAAACGGTAATCTGTACTGCTCCCAAAAACGTGTAGTGCAGTATGAAATAGAGACCGGCTGTGCCGAAGAGTACAAAAAGCAGATAGGTGGTGGCTCGCATAATGTTGCGGGTGGTGACGGCGAGCAGGGCTGCTACAACCATCAGCAACGAGAGCCCCATGAATATAATTGTATGTGTGTTCAGTTCCATGTTTCTTCTATTTATTTAGTTTCTGAACTAATTTTTTTCGGTCAAAGACTGCATTTTCAAAGTCGTTGCAGAATTCTATTGCGTTTTTAGGACAGGCGTTTACGCATAGTTGGCAGAACATGCAGCAGCCAAGGTCATATTCGTAGCTGACAAGCACTTTTTTGTTCTTGCCTGTCTCTTCATCGGTAACTGTTTTTGTGGTAATGTTTATGCTGCCGTTGGGACATGTATTTTGACAAAGTCCGCAGGCTATGCACTTGTTGTTGCCATTTTCGTCGTGGGGCATGATGAGACGTGCGCGGTGGCGTTCCGATATTTTCAGTGTCTTTCTGTTCTCGGGGTATTGTTCGGTCACTTTGGGTGTGAAAAATTCCGTCAGAGTGACTTTCAGACCTGTCAGCAACGAGTTTATAGCAAAGCTGATAGTGCTTAAATATGTATATTTCTCTTTTCTCATTTTTCTCTTTTAAAGGTAGGTTCTTTATGTTTTAAAGTGTCCACCCCATTACGACGCATAGGGTCATTATAAGCAGGTTTACAAGTCCGATAGGCATCAGATATTTCCATTCGAGTGTAATTACTTGGTCGATGCGCAGACGTGGGAATGTCCATCTTATCCACATTAGCAACCATATTACGAAAAATGTTTTTCCAAGGAACCATATAACCCCGGGAATGTAGTCCATTGTTGCGTTGAAAGCATCTAATCCGGGAATGTGCAACGGCATCCATCCACCGAGGAACAGTGTTGCGGCGATGCCCGAAACGATGAAAAGATTCATAAACTCGGCTACGTAGAAAAAGCCGAATCCCATGCCCGAGTATTCTGTGTGGTAGCCTGCTGTAAGTTCCGACTCGGCCTCGGGTAGGTCGAACGGGCCACGATTCGTCTCGGCATTTCCTGCAATCAAGTATATGATAAAGGCTGTCAAGGCGGGTATGTGACCTTTGAAAATGAACCACATTTCCGATTGACGAGCAACAATTTCGCTCATTTGCAGTGTGCCGCTCAAGGCAACAAGTGTCAGCATGCTTAGCCCTATCGATAGTTCGTAACTTACCATCTGTGCGCCGCTACGCATGGCTCCTATCATCGAAAATTTGTTGTTGCTACTCCATCCTGCAAGCATTATTCCCAATACTCCGAACGACGATGTTGCCATTATAAAGAATATTCCCACATTAAAGTCGAGCACCTCTAATCCGTTGGCAAAAGGTAGGCAACTGAATGTTAGCACCGAGCTTAATACCACAAGAAAGGGGGCAAGGTTGTAAAGCAGGTTGTCTGTTCTTTTAAAGTCGATTATTTCTTTGATAATCATTTTAAAAACATCTGAGAATACTTGCAATAATCCCCAATATCCTACGCGCATGGGGCCAAGGCGACACTGAAACGCTGCACACACCTTACGTTCCATGAATATCATTACTATGGCAAGCATTATGTAGGCAACAAGTACGCATACGGCTATGAGCACGCATTCCAGAAAAGTTACCAACCCTGACGGCATCAGCGAACGCAGAAATTGGTCTATGGTTATTGTTATTATGCTAAAATCGTACATGATCTTTTTATTGTTTCTTATCTGTCAATATCGGGAATTACATAGTCGAGAGTTGCTCCTATGGTCATAAGGTCGGCTATCTTGCAGTCTTTGAGCAGTGTGCCCATGCTGGCTATGAGTGGCAGTCCCATAGGGCGGAACTTTATGCGATAGGGCGATTTTTCGCCTCGGCTTTCAATGAATACTCCAAACTCCCCGCGCGACCCCTCGACGGCTGTGTGGTAACTTCCTTCGGGTATTCTTATTATGGGCTTTGTCTTTACCTTATAATCGCCTTCGGGTATGTTGTCTATCAGTTGCTCTATTATGCGCAACGATTCTTTTATTTCGTCTATGCGTACAAGGAAACGGTCGAAACTGTCACCGTTTGTGTATATGATTTCTTTAAAATCAACTTTGTCGTATAGGGCGTATGGGTGGCGTTTGCGCACGTCGCATGCCCACCCCGAGGCGCGTCCTGTGCCTCCGGTACAGCCGAATGAAATTGCATCTTCGCGGCTCAGAATGCCGACGTTTACCATTCTTTTGCGTGTGATTATGTTGTTGGTAAATACGTCGTTATATTCTTTTAATTTCTTAGGTATGTATTTGCAGAATGCTTTTACCTTTTCGGCAAAGCTTGCTGTAATATCGGCTTGTACTCCGCCAATGACGTTGTAATTCTGTATCAGACGACCGCCGGTAACCTCTTCGAAAATGTCGAGAATCTTTTCGCGGTCGCGGAATCCGTATATGAATGTGGTTAATGCTCCAAGGTCCATTGCTGCGCACGAAATAAATAGCAGGTGCGAGTCTATGCGCTGAAGCTCGTCCATTATTGTGCGTATGTACTGTGTGCGTTCGGTTATTTCCACGCCTGTGGCTTTTTCAATGCACATACACAATGCATGGCGGTTCTGGTGTGCGCTCAGGTAGTCTAAACGATCGGTCAATGCCAATATTTGAGGGTAGGTGAGTTTTTCGCTCATTTTTTCTATTCCTCGGTGTATGTAGCCGCAGTGTATGTCGGTCTTGCGTATAACCTCACCTTCCAACGACAGACGGAAACGCAGTACGCCGTGTGTGGCGGGGTGTTGCGGCCCGATGTTTATGACATATTCCTTATCGTCGAAAAGGGTGTCGGGGTTCAGCTTGAGTGTGCCGTCGGGTTGCAACGTGTGGGTGTAGTCATTTTCGAGATTCTCGCTGTACATTCTTATGGGGTTCACTGCCTCGCTCTCGTCGTAATCTTTTCTTAACGGATAGCCTATCCAGTCGTTGCGCAGATAGAGACG
>CAZXIQ010000080.1:0-7922 GCA_964640785.1 uncultured Bacteroidaceae bacterium
CTCACCACGTAATTTTTATTCAAAAAGCGCCACTTTTGGCATCATTACCATAAAAGCAATGGGAGGTATTAGCGCAAAAGTTGCATAAAGCACCATTAACATAAAATGAATATCCGAGACAGAATACCCGCTCTTGGTATAATTGTCCGAAATCCAGCCTCTGCTACCACTGCGCATCTTGTCGCGAATATAAGAATAGAACTTATACACAAGCACACCGCACAATATACCCACAAATGCCCCACATATAATATCACCGGGATAATGTACACCTAAATAAATGCGGGAATAGCAGTTCAACAATGCCCACAGCACAACAGAAACACTTAGCAACCGGTTCTTTACGAGTAATATCACAAATACTGCAATGCCAAAAGAGTTTGCAGCATGGCTCGACATAAATCCATATTTATAAGCCCTGTAATTATTCACAACATCAACCATATACATAATTTCAGGGTCGTGAGTGGGACGGAAACGGGCAAACAGAGGTTTACAAATTGTAGAGGTAATTCCATCGGCAAGCGCAATAACAAGAGCACACATCACCAACAGAACAATAAAGTTCATCAGATTGTTATTCTTTATCAACAGATAAACAAGAGCAAGGGCAAAAGGAATCCATATAATGGTTGTTGTGTAAACCTGCATCACCCCATCCCAAAATAGTGAATCGCTGCCATTCATGGCCAACAGCAGTTGTTTATCTATATCTATAAGTTGTTCTAAATTAAACATGCCTCTAATTTATATTATATTCTTTCGATACTCTCGGCAGGAACCCAACCAATGTTTCCATCCTCAAGCTCAATCTCTTTCCACCCTTGCATAGAATCGTCAGAGATTTTTACTTTGCGTCCTTCGTGAATAACAAAAAGGTCGGTACCCGAATTACTTGGTGTACTTTTTGCTGTCACACTCGGTTGCAACACTATGGCATTTATACGTTCGGTAAGATTGCAATACTGATGCCTTGCTGCAAAATTAGCAAAAAGTGTAACTAATAGGCAAACAACTGCCGAGAAAAAACAAATTTTCCTTAAAATTATATTTTTCCCGAAAAGGAAAACCAAGACTAATGCAAGTAGAATCAGAAAAAATACCACGCCCGACACGCACCATGCTTGCATGCTTGCCGCATTCACCATATTTTCGAGCCACTCGACAAGAAAAAATTTGTGCGTTTGGCCCACCTTGTCCACAGTCTTGCTGCGTGCAAGCTCCAAATTAAAGGCAGCATCAGCGTCGCCGGGATTCAGCAGCAATGCACGCTCATAGGCAAGAATGGATCTTGCAATATTGCCGGCCTTGTAATAAGCATTGCCAAGATTATAATGAAGTTCGAAGGATTCGCCTTCATTCTTTAACAGATTTTCGTACAAAGATATTGCATCGGCGTAATTACCACTTACATAAGCACTATCGCCCATAGCCTTGCTTACAGTCTTATCAACATTGACACCATCGGCAACATTCTGCGCAACAAGCATCAAGGGAAAAGCAAGTAATACTATTAAATATATAATCTTTTTCATCTTCTACTTATTTCTTAATTGAATTTTCCAATTTACTGATAACATCAATAGCCATGCTGTAAACCTTATCCATTGTTTCACCGGGGTTACCGGGAGCATAGCGTGCAAACTCACTTTCGCCGAGCACTGTTTCAAACTCTTTTATAAGAGTTTCATCTACGCCTCTGTCGGCAAGGCGTGCGGCAATATTGTCCTTTGAAAGTTGCGACACGGAAATACTTAATTTATCGCCCACATACCCCCAAAGGGTTTTTAAAATTTCATCATAAAATTCGGTACTCTTCTTCTCGGCCAGCAGTTTTTTAGCATTTTTCAAACGTTTGACAGCAACTTTATTGGCTTTTTTTGTACGCAATTTGGTAATATTGGCATTTTCGGCCATCTTTTTGCGATACATAATTATATAGCCTGCAAATAAAAGCAATGGAATAATATACCACAAATAATATGTCATTGAGCCAAAAAGATAATCGCCCTGCTTGCTCAACTGCACATTCCCTCTTTTAATAAAGCGAATATCCTGCCCCAAAAGTTTTAAATCCTCTTTGCTCACGTAGCTTGTAGAAACCTCGTTGCCACTATTCTTTCCTTTTGCCACGTTCAAAGTATAACTTTCTGTCTCCAAAATTTTATACTCTTGAGTTTTTACATCGAAATAAGAGAATTTTACAGAAGGAATTGTGTAAGTTCCTGCATGACGAGGAATTACAACATATTCGATAATCTTGTTTCCCGAAAGTCCGTTGGTCTTGACGCTGAAATTATTATCAACTTTGGGGTCGTAAACTTCAAAATCGGCCGGAAAATCAACCTCGGGAATCTTTATCAACTTCATATTACCCACACCCGAAACAGTCACTCGCAGAGTAACAGCCTCATTTGCATTTAATTCTGTGGAACTTATGTCAGACTTTATGCTGAACTCTCCTACTCCACCTGAAAAGCCGTCGGGCTTACCGGAAGGAAGATTCAGAACATTGAGTTTAAGTTTGGGAGTATTGAGTATTTTCTTAACCTCGACATATTGGTTACCACCATTGAAAAACATGTCGAAAGGGTCCATTGAAGTGCTGCGTACCTGCTGTGCAACAATAGCCTCGAATGCCACCGAAGGAATCTCTATTTCCCCTGTTTGCTGGGGGAAAAGCAGAAATTGCCGCCACGTAAGGGCGCGGTAATTACGACCTTTATAATGTTCAAGTTGCCACTCCTTTTGCTGCGGAAGTGTTATTTCCTGTATGTGGAAATTCTTAAGGTCGGGCATTTTTACATCTAACGATGTAAGATTGACTGCCGAATAGACTTTATAGGTTAAAAGAACTGCCTGTTGTTCATAAACTTTTGTTTTACTGAGTGTTGCAGTCATAAACAGGTCGCTACTGTTTATTTCGGCCGAGGTTGCACCACCAGCATTGGCTGCGCTGCGTGTAGTCTGTGCTTGCTTGTCTTGCGGCAACACCTTTATTGATACTGAATTAGATGTTATTGGCTTATTCTCTACTTCAACAGTTGCAGCGGGTAAAGTAAAGGCACCCTCTTTATCGGCTTTAAGTATAAAAGTGTATGTCAATGATTGAGTGGACGACATTTGGCCGTTTATCATTTGAAAACTCGACTCAGACGAACGGTTAGGCCCCGAAAGTATTGTAAAGCCCTCTATCGAAGGTATTCTGGGCTCTTTTGCATTGCCTCTGTTGATTTTATAACTCAATCTGAATTGTTGCCCCACGACCACAGCATTTGGAGCCGAGGCTACAAAGGAAATTTCATCGGCCAAGGCTACCATCATGGTAAGCATAAGACCTGTTATTGTAAAAAATAATCTTTTCATCATCTATTGTATATAAATCAATTCCCGGTGTTTATGACCGACAAATTTGCAAATTACCAATCTTTTTCGAGTTTACGTCCACGCAACTGCATCATCTTCTTTACTTTCTCTTGAACATCTTTTTCGTCCTGCATGGCAGCTTGCAACATCTGTTCGGCATTTTCTTTTGACATTTCCTGTTGTTGCTCTTGCTGCTGTTGCTGCTGTTGTTGTTGCTCTTCTTGTTGTTGCTCTTCTTGTTGTTGCTCTTCCTGCTTTTGTTTATCCTGTTGTTGCTGTTGTTGCTGCTCTTCCTGTTGCTGTTGCTGTTCATTATTATCCTGCTGTTGCTGCTGTTGGTTCTGCTGTTGCTGTTTCAACTGACGCATGGCAAGAGCAAGGTTGTAACGTGTCTCATGGTCATTAGGATTTTCGCGCAACGATTGTTTATACGCCTCGACTGCCGCAGCATAATCTTTTGCTGCATGATGTATAACTCCCATATTATGATGAATCTGAGCAAGTTTGGCCGGGTCGTCGGAACGTTTTTCGGCTATCTGGTATTGATCCATGGCATCTTTTGCTTTTTGTTGCAAAAGCAGCGAATTACCAAGATTATATAGAGCATCTACCCCATTCGCATCCCTTTCGAGTGCTTTACGATACTGTACTTCAGATTTTTCGAACAAACTGTCTGTATAAAGTTTATTACCTCCGCGCATATAATCGCGATAATCCCTTTGTGCGGTGACAGAGGTAACAAGAAATAGAGAAACAATTAAAATATAATATTTCATAGACATTTGCGACTATTTTTTATTTCCAAACAAATTAAAGTTTCTTGTCAAGCGACTTTTTCCGGGAAGAATGAGAATATCTATGACAAGGAAGAAAAGAGCGAGCCATGCTACAAGATGAAACTGTTCATCGTAATCAGTGAATACTTCACTTGTAACATCGGCCTTAGCCAATTTATCAAGTTCTTTTTCCAAAAGCCGTTGCGCATTATTAGTATTATCTACACGTATATATGCACCGTTACCGGCTTTTGCTATATTTTTGCTCATCTCTTCATTGAGTTTCGTGACAATGACATTACCCTCTTTGTCTCTGCGGTAGTCGTTAGACATTTCGGCAGGTATGGGAGCACCCTCAAGCGAGCCTACACCCAATATGTATATGGAAACACCTTTCTCGGCAGCAGCTTTGGCAGCCTCTTCGGCACCACCCTCATGATTCTCGCCATCGGTTATAACAATTACAGCCTTTCCGACCTCCTTGTCGGGAGTAAAACTTTTCATTGCAAGATTTACGGCTGCACCAATATCTGTTCCTTGACGACTGATGAGTGACGGAGAGATTGATTCCATAAACATTTTTGCCGAAATAAAATCGTTGGTAATCGGCAACTGCACAAAAGCATCGCCGGCAAAGACGATAAGCCCTATTTTATCATTCTCGAACTTATCAATAAGTTTGGAAATGATTTTTTTGGATTTTTCAAGACGATTAGGTGCAATATCCTCGGCAAGCATGGAGTTTGAAATGTCAAGCGCAATTATAGTTTCAATTCCCTGACGTGTAACACTCTCCATCTTTGAGCCGAACTGCGGACGTGCAAGCACCACTGTGAGCAATGCCACAGCAACCATCGCAAGCCAAAATTTAACATCGGGACGATAGGCCGAAACATCGGGCATCAGTTCCATCAGCAGTTTTGTGTCGCCATACTCTTTCAAACGCTTGCGACGACGATAATTTGAGTAGAAATATACCACTGTCAGCAGCGGAACCAATATCAATAAATATAAATATTCGGGATTAGCAAACCTCATGACAACATAATATTAAGGTATTCTTTTCAGTATAGTGTAACGCAGCAGAAGTTCCAAAAGCAACGCAGCCAATGCTACAACCGCAAAAATGGCATACTCCTCTTCGCGTTTGCTGAACTCTTTGACATTTAATTTGGTGCGCTCAAGTTTATCAATCTTTTCATAAACCTCTTTCAATTTTGAATTACTTGTCGCACGATAATAATTACCGTCGGTGATAGTAGCAATTTTGTTGAGTGTCGTTTCGTCAATCTCAACAGGTACATTTATCACATGACCATTATAAGGATAGGGAGCCTCGCCGTTGGTTCCTACTCCGATGGTATAAACCCTTATTCCGAATTTCTTTGCAATCTCGGCGGCAGCCTCGGGCGAAATTTCGCCTCTGTTATTCGAGCCGTCGGTAAGCAATATTATTACTTTTGACTTTGCTTTGCTCTCTTTCAGACGACTGACAGCATTGGCAATACCCATGCCTATTGCAGTACCATCTTCTATAATACCCTGCGCAACAATGTCACATTTTACAGAATTGAGCATATTTAACAAGACTGCATGATCAACCGTCAATGGGCATTGTGTAAAGCTCTCACCCGCAAAAATCGTAAGACCAATATTATCGTTCGGACGACCATTGACAAATTCGGCAGCAACCTGCTTGGCAGCCTCTAAACGATTGGGCGACAAGTCCATTGCAAGCATACTTGTGGAAACGTCCATCGTAAGCATAATATCAATACCTTCAACTTCGGTATTTTGCCAACTATTGGTCGATTGGGGACGTGCCAGCACTATTATAATCATTGCCATTGCCACCACTCGAAATATAAATGGCAAATGTATCAGATAATTTTTATAACTTTTCAATCCTCTTTTCATAAAAAGCGATGCTGTGGATACTTTCATTGCCGGGGACTTGTGACGTCCCAGCATCATATACCACACAACATAACCTGCCAGAGGTATAAAAAGCAATAATAAACCTATATTTGCAAAAACCATATTAATCTAAAATTAGCAAATGTGTCTCAACCAATCAAATAATATAATTCACACACAAACATCACAAATAATATAATAGAAAGAATTGCAAGCACCACAACCGTAAACAGCAATAATCTTTTCTCTTTTTGCGAACGTTTGTTTACGATTTTTTTCTCGGTAGGCTGAGGATTCTCCTCGGTCACTGCAATTTTTGTTCTATTTACAAATTCAATGGCATTGAGAATATTTCTATCATTCTCATTCATCGCGGGCTCGAATTTTGCAAACTTCACAAGGTCGGCCATCACCAACAGCTCTTCAAGTTCCTTAATTGTCTCTTTGTCACTTACACGCATAAGATTATCGACAATCTCAGCAGTTGTCATCTCTGTGGCATTAAAGCCAAACCTGTCATTAAGATATTCGCGAACAGCATCAGTAAGTTCGGTGTAATACTCTTTGCTGAGCCCGCCTGCGCGCCATTTCTCATCGGCTTTAATACGTTCTATTTCCTTTAATGCAACTACGTGAGACGGTAACTTAGGCTTAATTTTCACGATGCGTATTACAGGCTTATTATTCTTATAACGTATAAGCACCCAAGTAAATGCCGCTGCTAACAGTATGAATAGAAGAAACAACCAAAAGGAATCTTCTACATCTTCCCATGACAAACTTGTACGCCATATATCTTTGGGCCCAAAAAAAGCATCAATATTGGCAGTATCGACAGGCATCATGTATACAGCCATTGCAAGTTCCTTAGAATAATACGGGTCACCATCGACCAGCACTTCAAAAGGAGGTATCACATAAAGCGAAGAATCGAAAGAGGTAACAGTATAGACCTCGGTTATTTCTATTCTTTTCTTGTCATTGAGGTATTGCGTGTCGGGTTGAGCCTTATGCACAATCTCTATACCCTCGACAAGTTCTTTATCGAAATTAGGAAACACAATTCTGCTACCTGTGTTTGCCGTTACTTCAAGAGTAATCTTGGCCTGTTCACCTATAAGACGTTGGCAAGAATCAATTTCAGCATTCACAGTAACATTTTGCGCCATTGTCACGCCCGAAAAAGCGACAAAAGTCAAAATAGAAAATAAGAGTACTATTTTATTCTTCATATATAAGTTCATTCGAAGTTCTGCAATTACAACATAAAAATTGCCCTATCCACGCTTGGCAAACAACGCAAGCAGAGCCTTTACATAATCCTCATCAGTACGCACTGTTACAGAATCGACACGACTTTTTGCAAAAATCATTTCCAAAGCCTCACGTTGCTCTTGCCACCATAGACGCTGAGCATTTTGCACCTTTGTCGATGAAGTGTCAATGTAAACTTCTGCACCACTCTCGGCGTCAAAAACTTTCATCAAGCCAATTTTTGGCAATTCTGCTACACGACGGTCATAAACCTGAATTGCTACAATGTCGTGCTTACGATTGGCTATGGTAAGGGCATTTTTATAATCATGTGCAGCAATAAAGTCACTCAGCAAAAAGGCTGTACAACGTTTCTTCAAAGCATTTGTAAGAAATTCGAGCGGTATTTTTATATCCGTTCTATTGCTCTCGGGTGTAAAGCCCAAAAGCTCACGAATAATATAAAGTATATGTTTCCTACCCTTTTGCGGAGGAATGAATTTCTCTATTTTGTCCGAGAAGAATATGACACCTATTTTATCATTATTCTGAATGGCTGCAAAAGCAATCGTTGCTGCAATCTCAGTCAGCATGTCGCGCTTAGTCTGC
>CAZXIQ010000081.1:0-7901 GCA_964640785.1 uncultured Bacteroidaceae bacterium
TCCTAACCTCATAGAAATGTTGGGTTGTAGCGCATTTCATCCCGATAATGGGCCTATTTTCTTGTTGAGTAATATTGTCAATGGTGAGAATGTAGATGTCTTTGTGAAAAATTTCGAAAATTCTCCTGCTCGTGTCGAGAAAATATCGTCTATCATAGCGCAAGCACTTGAGGCTCTCGATTATATGCACTCGCGAGGCGTCGTGCATCGCGATATAAAACCATCGAATATTATGGTCGAGAACAATTCCAATGTTCGTCTTATGGACTTGGGAATTGCCCGTATGAGCGGTGGTAATCAATATTCCATGACCGGATTCATTGGAACACCCGACTATGCATCGCCCGAGCAAATTAAGCGTGATGTAAATTATAATCCTCAGGCAAACAACTCAAGTGACGGAATAGATGCGCAGAGCGATATTTATTCACTTGGCATTGTTTTTTACGAATTGCTTACAGGTGAGAACCCTATGAGAGCATCCGAAACCGATGCAGGAAATTCGGGTAATGCCGGTAACAGCGGTAACAACGGAATGTCAAAGGCCGATGCTCAAACTCTTGTCAATCAGATAAATAAAAAATTGCCGAGTAATTCTAAAGTACCATCAAAATTGATGCAGGTAATTTCAAAGGCAACAGAGAAAGAAAAAGCCAAACGTTACAAAACCGCATTGGAATTCAGACAAGCAATAAAGGATGCTTTTATACCTGACCCCACACCTTGGGAACAGTTTAGCAATTGGTTGCAAAAAAATGCAATTTTTGTCATAGGCTCTGTTTTTGCTTTTGTGGTAATAGTAATTATTCTCCTATTAATATCAATGTAAAAAATGAAAAAAATATATACAGATAAAAACAGTATAGTCACTGCTTTTGCAGAGTCTCGAATAGGAGGACGCGCCGAGAACCAAGATTCCTATGGCTGGAAAGATACCGATTTTGGATACCTTGTAACAGTGTGCGACGGAATGGGTGGCGGTCCCGGAGGTAAGACTGCATCTACCATTGCTGTAAATGAGATAATAGCCGGTATTGATGGTGCCGAAAAGGACGAGAATATTTCAAATGTCATAATAAAAGCGATACTTCGTGCCAATATGGCAATATTGACAGCCGGAAATGAAAATTCCAAACTTAAAGGAATGGGTTCTACGGCAACAGTGTTGCTTGTGAACGAAAATTCGGCTTATGTTGCTCACGTAGGCGACAGTCGCGTATATCAGTTGCGTGGCGGTAGCAAGGTGTTTCGCACTTTCGACCACTCTATGGTATTCGAAATGGTAGCACAAGGTGTAATAACCGAAGAACAAGCACGACTTTCGGCCGAGTCCAACGTAATAACCCGCGCATTGGGAATAAGACCCGACCTTGAAGTTGATATACAAGAGCTTTCTTATGAAAAGGGCGACAGATTCCTGCTGTCTACTGACGGAATACATGGAATGTTGTCCGACGAAGAGCTTATAAAAATGGTTACATCGCGCAAAGTTGCATTGGGGGTAGTTGCCGATAATCTGGCTGTCATGGTCGATGACCTTGGCCGTACAACAGGTGGTGGTCACGACAATCTTACTTTGGCAGTTGTAGAAACAAATATAAATTCTAAACTTAAACCTAAAATGTCTAAACAAGTAAAATTAATCATCATGGGACTGATAGCTTTTCTTGTAGTCAGTGCATCCATGAATATTTTTCAATTATTCTCAACCGGCAGTGGTGAGGAAGGTAAAATTGCAACCGAAATTGAGAATCTTCAAAAAAATATAAAGAATTTAGAGGCCGAAAAAGTTAAACAAGATTCTATAAACAAAGCTCTTACGGATGAAAATAAAAAACTTCAAGCTGTTATTGATTCTGTTAAAATAATGGCAGAACCTAAGAATGGTGCTGCTGCAAAAAATATATATAATTATTTAAATAAATCTGAATAATAAATAATCACACGCTATATGAAAGTATATTCTATTGGTAGAGAAAGCAGTTGCAACATTGTAATAAGCGACCGCACAGATGTAGTCAGTCGTCGTCATGCGACACTGAATGTAACTTCCACCGGCAAGATGACCATTGTCGATCAGAGCCAGAATGGAACTTATGTAAACGGCATGCGCATTGCCTCTAATGTACCTTTCCCCGTGACACGCAAAGACAGTGTATCTTTTGCTCATGTGGCACGTCTCGACTGGAACTTGGTACCCAATCCTTTTTCTCCTTTGCGTTACGCTGCGATGGGTGTTATTGCACTTATTGTAATTGCAGGTGCAGCATGGGGTGGTTATGCACTCATTAATGGCTCAGATGCTCCTACATCCACCTCAGTAGCGACCGACACAACAAACGTTAAAGAAAAGAGCGAAGAGGATATTAAAAAAGCAGTAATGGACTCTATTGAAAAGGCCAAGGCCGTGCAAGATTCAATAGCTAAGGCTAAGCAGGACTCCATCAACAAAGCCCAAAAAGCTGCCGAGAGCAAAAAGAAGCCTTCCAAAAAATCCGATAAGACAAAAGTAAAGAAGGAAGAACCTGCTAAAGAGAATAAACCACAAGAGGAACAAGTACGCATCAGATAATAATTAAACACACACAACAATATGAGAATTTTAAAGATTGGTCGTGTACAAGGTAACGACATTATTATAAACAGCAGCAAAGTAAGTTCCGTTCACGCCGAATTGACAATGCTCAACAGTGGCGACATGATGCTCGAGGACAAAGGTAGCACAAACGGTACATTCATCATGAATCAGCCCATTAAGCCCGGTAAGCCTGTCAGTGTACGTCGTGGCGACGCAATTCGCTTTGCCGACACAGAACTTAATTGGGCGCAGGTTCCCATGCCCGAGGACAATTCTGCATACAAAGGAATATACGGCATTGGAACAAACTTCAATAACGAGGTTCAGCTCACAGGTTCAACAGTAAGCCGTTACCACGCAACAGTTAAACAGGGCAAAGATGGCAAGATGTATATTTTTGACCACAGTAAGAACGGAACAACCGTTAATGGTTCAAAAATAGCATCGAACACTCCCATTCGCATCAAAAAAAGCGATGCAGTGGTTTGTGGAGGTGTTCATGCCGACCTCTCTCGTTTGCCTTGGCAAAGCAATCCTATTGCAACCATTGTAAAAGTAGCAGCAGTAATTTTGTTGCTTGTCGGTGTGGGATACGGAATTAAACAGATTCTTCCTGATGGAACAATGTCGCCCCAACAGATATATGACCGTTACAACAAGTCTATCGTAATGTTGAAAGGTATATATCACTATGAAGTAACCATCGGTGACCTTGATGTAGATGAGTTCAACCAAAAATATGCAAGATTGGTTGGCGAGTATCTGCCCAAAAAGATGCTACCTCGCGCTGGTAAATTTGTTTCGGTAGATAAAATGTCAAGTAAGGAAATTGTAAACGCAATAGATGAAATTAGCAACAATAAAGGATTGTATTCCGGTACAGGTTTCTTTATTTCGCCCGATGGTAAGCTCGTCACCAACCTTCATATTGTTAAGCCTTGGTTAGGATTCAAAAAAGAGGATAATGTAGAGATTAAACTCCAACGTGAAGTTACACAATATTTCTCACATATTGTCGGTAAGCTCACTAACCTTTCCGAGTCTTACAGATTCTCTTTCCTTAATGCCTATATTACGGAAGTAAAAGTAAAAGGTGTTCTCGACTATATTGCTCTTGTTCCTCAAGGCGAAATATTCGACGAGGATAACATCAGAAAGTGTAAGGTTCTTCACGCCGAGGGTGAAACACTCGACAAAGATGTTGCACTTATACAGATGGTAAAAAGAAATCTTCCCGAAAGTTGCACCTATGTTAATGTTAAGGATTCTATGTTTGTAGAAGAAGAGGCTTACACTGTTGGCAATCGCATTACAACAGTAGGTTTCCCCTTACCTTCTGCTACACAGAATTACGATTCAGAGGATGGTATTCAAGTATTCCTCCATTCCGGTGATATTTCCAAAAAGAGCGAGCAGTATTCATTTGTGTCAGATGCAACATCAGCCGGTGGCGCCAGCGGTTCGCCCATATTCAGCGATAGAGGTATGTTGATCGGTGTATTGCATGCAGGTCACAATACAAAGAACATTACATACGGTATTAAGGCTAAATATGTAAAAGAAATGCTCGATAATTATAATTCCAAAAAATAAAAAACAACGACTATGATAACAAAAAAAATAATTTCATTGTTCGCGATGATGTTTGTGTTTGCAGGCATCGCCGGAGCAACTGTTGTACAAAAAGTATATCTTAAAGACGGCTCTGTGCTTAGCGGATATATACAAAAGCAAAGTCCCAATGGAGATATTACTATTGCTACCGAGCAAGCTATTGTATGTCTTAAAAATTCGGCAGAGGTAAAAAATGAAAAGGCTTATCCATTGACCGAGCTTGGTGACGCATGGACAAAGTGGGCCGAGAAAAACGATAAGGTACAGATGCTCGATGGTAAAAAGACACTTACTCTTGCCGATGTATCTGTTGCCAACGGCAAAAGCGTCAGCAAGGTAAGAATACTCGAACGCGGTACAGTGGTAAAATACCTTGAGCAGACCCCAAATACTTATACCTATAAATGGAGCGATGTCGATGCAATTCGCGGTGACAAACGTCCCAAGAATGCTCTTTCCGGTATTAATCGCGTATATGAACTTAAAAACGGTTCTAAATACGAGGGCGAGTATGCCGAAGAGACCGATTCTACTCTCAGCCTCTTCCTGATTGATGGCAGCAAGATGACTTTTAAGATGTTTGATGTAGTGAAGTATACATTCAAAGCCATTAATCCCAATCAATCTTTGTTTGAACAGTCACCCCTTGTAGATGTAATCGAGACAAAAACATCCGGAACAGTAGAGGGCGTAATTGTAGAGCAGAACTATACAAGCACCAACGATAAAAACTTCATTCTTGTACAGTTAAATAACGGTGGTGTTCAGAGTGTTAAAATTTCAGATGTAAAAGCTGTTTCAAAGAAAGAGAATGCTGCTTACAAACCTTTGTACGACATTATATTGAAACCCGGCGAGGTTGTAGTCAATCGTCAGGCAGTTACCTTGTATGACATTGTAGAGAAAAGAAAAGAGGTGTTAATACTCGATAAGTATGCAGGCGCCGATAATGGTTCAGATGCCATTGTACTTACACCTTCGGCTAACGGACAGACGAAATTCACATTGGAGTACAATAGCGATAACAAATCTAACGTTGAGCAATATAAGTTGGTTAAGGTTGTACGTATAGAACTTAAAAAGAATGTATACTACGGATTCAGCTATCGCGATTTAGTAAATTCCGGATTCCGTCCCAAGAGCATGGAAACAAGCGTAAACAATACAACAAAGGTTGAATTTGTTGTTTCGGGTCAGGGAACGTATGCTCTTTACGATGCAAGTTCTAAAAAAGCAATACCTGTAATCATTAAAAAATAAATCTTTTCTGTGTGGCAATTTTGCCACACAGAAAAATTGCTTTGCAAGACCATGATGCTAAGGGAAATAAGAATAGGCAGGGCAAATGATTGCGATATATTTGTTGATGCTTACTGTCGCTATGCGAGCAGTTATCATGCAAAAATATATAGCAACGGTTCGCAGCTGATCTACGAGGATACGAGCAGTAACGGTACTGTTATCAACAATGTAAAAGTGCATAAACGTACTGTTCCCATCTATCCGGGAGACGTTATTTTGCTGGCCGGACATTATCAACTTTCATGGGAAAGTATATTTGTTTATTTCCCTCATCTACGCTATAATGGAGGTGCAATGCCCGATGCAGTTTCGCAAGTTCATGACACTACTGCTCCTGTCGAGACATCAGGGGCGTTACATGAGCCGCAGAATGTGCAGGCCGGCAATGATTCATCATTCTATGAAAAAAGGAATGTTGAACAGCCTGTGAGTAGTGAGCAGTGCAACAATTTCGAGGATGAAATTCCGGCTACTGTACACGAGGATTCTCCGACCGGTATAAAATTACTATGGCGTAAAACATGGAGGTTGTTTGCATCTCTCGCATGGTTTGCAGCAGCAGGTTTAATGGTTTATCTGATAATCTCGTTCTTTACAGATGGTGGTCGAATGAAAGTAGGTGCCTTCATTGCTCCAATCTTTTTTGTATGGTACGGATTTAAGAGTTTTGTGAATTTTTGGTCATATCTCTTCTCTTCGAAAGATATACTTTGACATATAAATTTAAACAATTTCTTAAATAATAAATAATATTTAATTCTATAAATATGTTATTAAGAGAAATAACAGTGGGTCGTTCAAAAAGTTGTGATATATATCTCGACCCTCGTTGTAAATATGCGAGCAGTCATCATGGTACAATATACTACGATGGTAACAGACTTATGTTTCGCGATACAAGTACCAATGGTACAATGATTAACAATGTAAGTGTAAAAAATCGCGCAATCCCCATTCAACGAGGCGATATAATAATGCTTGCAGGACAGTATCAACTTAATTGGAATCAGATTGATGCTTTTTTCCCGATCACCCCACGACAACCGGAATATTCTAATTCGTTTCAAAATGAAATTCCAAGTATAAATGCAGCATCAACCGTTGCTCCCGAATTTAGCTGGAACTGGGGTGCATTTGCTTTGTATCCTATTTGGGGCTTTTTCAATGGCTGTTGGTGGGGTATCTTTATTGCGCTGTTCTTTGGCTGGACAATTATTCCCAATTTTATATTTGGTATATATGGTAGTCGCTGGTCATGGGAAAATAAACATTGGTCAAGTGCCCAAGAGTTTAATCAAGCACAATCGTCATGGTCTACGGCAGGTATTATAATACTTTGCTTGAACTTGATATTCTGGCTGTTTTTTATTTTTATGTATGCAGGTATAATTGCATCGATGTTTTAAAATCTGTAAGTGAACTTAGATGGAACTTATAAAATCCGATAGTGTGTTGCTGCGCGGTGTTGTGGATTCACAGCAGGGTGGTCGTCCCGAAAATCAAGATGATTATGGTTTTACGGAAACCCCTTTAGGCTTTCTTTTTATTGTATGCGACGGCATGGGAGGTGGTCCCGGTGGAAAAACCGCTTCGTATAATGTAAAATATGAGATTGCAAAAGCCTTAAGTACTTGTAGTCCGCAAACACCGTGCGACAAAGCCTTCAGAATGGCTGTCGGTAGTGCACACGAGGCACTTCAGAAAAAGATGGAAGAGGTCCCTGCGCTTGTAGGTATGGGTTCTACTTTTGTGGCTGTACTTTTAAGAGAACATTCGGCTATCATTGCGCATGCCGGCGACAGCCGTTGCTATCAGATTCGTGGCAAACGTTTAGTCTACCGCAGTCAGGACCATTCGCTTGTTGGCGAGCTTGTGCGTAAAAAGGCCCTTACCGAAGAGCAGGCGCGAATATCGCCCCAGTCTAATGTCATTACTCGCGGTCTCGGAAGTATTTCGAACAATACTCCCGATGTAGAGGAGGTTCCGTACAGAAAAGGCGACAGATTTATTTTGTGTACCGATGGCGTGTGGGGTATTATGCCACACGAGGAGCTGATGAAACGTTTCACCGCCAAAGAGGATATAAAAAAGATTATTTTAGACCTTTCGGTGGAAATTGATGACATAGGCAACAAGAGCGGCGGGTATCACGATAATCACACTATGGGGATAATAGAGATGGATTGCGACTCCTCTCTAAAGCCGTCAGTTATTGGAATGTTCAAGACATTCGATTTTCGATTGCCCGATGTTGTTTCATTGAATATACCCGGTGATAAATTGGGAAAATATTTGGCATCGGCTGTTGCTGCATTGCTTATTATTCTTTTGGGATATTTGGGCGCATCGAAGTTGTTCGATGGCGTTGTTGAAAAGAGTGGCGGCAGTGGCGGTGACAATACAGTAA
>CAZXIQ010000082.1:0-7893 GCA_964640785.1 uncultured Bacteroidaceae bacterium
TTATTTTTTAATGTTTTTTCGATTATTATTTATTATCTTCGCACATCATTTTTGTGACAATTTTTGTTGCATGTTTTGTATTTTTTACATTAATGTGCAGTTTGTATATGTTGTAACTGTTTGTAACTGTTAGTTTTTGCTGTTATGTTAGAAACTTTTAATTTTCTTGATTTTTTCAGTGCTTTTATTGTGCTGTTTGCGGTTATCGACCCTATCGGGGCTATTCCTATTGTTATTTCTGTACGTGAGCAGGGAAGGGCTGTGAGTGCTTTAAGGCGGTAACTTATTCTTTGTTTCTCATGTGTCTCTTCTTTTTTATGGGTGAGGGACTTTTAGAACTTTTTGGTGTAGATATTAATTCTTTTGCTGTTGCCGGTGGACTTGTGTTGTTCCTTATGGCAATGGAAATGGTGCTTGATATTGAGATTTTTAAGAATGCCGGTCCTATTAAAGAGGCTACTTATGTACCTTTGGTTTTCCCTTTGCTTGCGGGGGCCGGCTCGTTTACTACGTTGCTGTCGTTGCGTGCCGAATATTCTGCATTGAATATTTTGCTTGCTTTATGTGCAAATATGGTTGTGGTGTATGTGGTGTTGATGACTACCGGGCGTATTCAGCGTTTGCTTGGTAAGTCGGGTATGTATTTTGTAAAGAAATTTTTCGGTATTATCTTGCTTGCTATTTCCGTGAAGTTGTTTACTTCGAATTTGTCTTTCCTCATTCAGAGTGTGGCCGAGAAGTAGTTTTTTTAAAGGTTATATCATAACAAATGTCAGTGTATTGATAAACTGTCTTGTTATTTGCAATTCTTATAAATGTATAAAGCTGTGCCTAAATAAAAATTTTGGCACAGCTTTGTTTTATTTTTTGTATTTTTTGAATCCGGGTGTTTCGCGTGTGAGCATTTTGCCATTGTCGTCGGCGTATATAAAATAGCTCTCTATTTCGGGGTGTTGCTCGCAGAATTGTATGGCTTTTTCGAGTCCCATTACCATGAAGGCTGTTGCTAATGCGTCGGCGTAGGCACACTCTTTGGCAATGACTGTGGCCGATAGTAGCGAGTGGGTTACGGGGTAGCCACTGTGTGGGTCTATGGTGTGGGAGTATTTTTTGCCGTCGATGTAGCGATAATTGCGATAGTTGCCCGATGTAGCCATGCTGCAGTCTGTCAGTTTCAGGATTGTTTGCAATTCGTTGCTTTGTATGCTGTTTTCCGTTGGCTTGTTTACGCCTATTACCCAACGTTCGTTTTTGCTGTTTTTGCCTTTTAGTGTAACTTCTCCGCCTATTTCCACCATGTAGTCTCTGATGCCTTTGCTGTCAAGCAGGCGTGCAACGGCGTCGCATCCGTAGCCTTTGGCTATTGCGCTGCAATTAAGCATTGTCTGCGGGTGCTCTTTTTTTATTTTTCCGTTTGCATAGGATATTGTTTCATACCCTATGTAGTTTTTCATTTCTTTAATTGTTGCCGAGTCGGGCTTGATGTCTTTTTTGAATCCGAATCCCCATGCGTTTACAAGGGGGGCTACGGTTATGTCGAATGCTCCGTCGGTTGCTTGGGATACTTGTTGTGCCATGTTGAAGACGTAGAGGAACATGCTGTCGGGTGTCACATCTTCGTTGTTATTTATTTTGCTGATGATGGAGCTTTTGTTGAAGGGTGATAGTGAGTTATCTACTTGTTGTAGGGTGCTCTTTATCTCTTCGCTGTAACTTTTATCGGATTTGTATGTTATTCGGTAGGATGTGCCGAATATGTTGCCCTCTTCCCGTTGATAGGGGGTGTTGTTTGTCAGTATGTATATTGTACCGACTACAAGAAATAGCAGAAAGATTATTTGCCAACGTTTCATCTTTTTTGTTTATATGGTATTTCGTATATTATGCTGTATGTTGCCCCGAAACGGGTGTGTCTGTTTGTGCCGAATCCGGGAATGTAGCCTATTTTGGAATTTTTACTGTTTACGACATTAAGTCGTGCTTTGTAGCGTATGCACCAACCCATGCGGAATCTTTTCCATATTTTGGCATTTACTCCAACGCCTAATTCTATCCAGCTGGCAAATCCGTTTACATCGGAGAATGAGTATGGTACTTCGCCTCCCCATACGGGGTCTTGCAGTGGGGGGGAGGATACGTCGTATTTCATTTTACTGCATCCGAAACGCACTGCGCCGTATAGGTAATTGGGGCGTTGTGTCTTTCCTTTCTGATAGCTGAAATTGTAGTTTAGTCCTGCTCTGAAGTAGGGGGCTGCCGATTTATAATGTATTCCGAAATTTTCATCAGTGATGTCAATGCTTGCGTATCCGGCCTCGACTATGGGGAAGAATCTGTCGCCTAAATTTGCTTCGATTGCTACTTCACCGCTCATTCCGTCGTCGAGGAATGAACCTATGTAGCCGAAGATGTCTGTCGAGAGGTTTATTCCCTTGAATGTGAATGTTCCTTCTTTTTGGGGCGTCTCTTTCTCTTGCGTTTCTGCGGTGCAGGGCAGAGTGATCAGCAGTAGGCTACTCAATAATATATAGTTTAATATTTTCATGCCAATCGAAGTTTATAAGGGGTTCGTTTATTGCTGCCGAGTCTATCAGGTTGTTTGTGTGGCGCAGACCGGTAACGTGGTGGAACATTGCCATTCCGCAGTCTGTCGAAATGAAGTAGGGTATGTTGCTGTGTTCCACATATAGTGTGTCGTTGAAGTTTCCGCTGTACTCAAATATCAGTGTGTCGCATTCGTGGGTGTAGCTTACCGGTATTTGCAGTTCCGATGCTCCGACGAGTCTGTTGATGATGATGCTGTCGTTGCCGTTGATTATCAATTTTACAGTCAGTGTGTCGGGGTAGCTGTAACTTTTGTTTAGGGTGTCTGTCTGTTCGTTTGTTCCGTATAGTTGTATGCGGTTGTACGATACGTTGTTTATGTTACAATCTGTGCCATTGTCACATGCTGCTATTGTCAGTGTCAGCAGCATGATGATTGCTGCTGCTGTTTTTTGCAGGGTGTGTATGTTTCTTTTTTGCTTGGTGAATGTCATTGTGCTTAAATTTCTTTGGCTATATTGTATTTGTTTCGCTCTTGCGAGGTGCGACTTATTAATTCGGCTAAAAATCCGGTAAGGAATAGTTGTGTGCCCAATATCATCATTGTCAGTGATATGTAGAAATATGGCGAGTCGGTTACTAACCTTAATGGAATGCCGTTGGCAAGTGCATATAGTTTGCCGGCACCTAATATGATGGTCGAAATGAATCCTATGAAGAACATTAATGTTCCCCATAGACCGAAGATGTGCATGGGGCGGTAGCCGAAGGTTGATAAGAACCATAGTGACATCAGGTCGAGGTATCCGTGGAAGAAACGACTTATGCCGAATTTGCTTTTTCCGTATTTGCGTGCCTGATGGTGTACGACAAGTTCACCAATTTTTGAGAATCCTGCATTTTTTGCCAGATAGGGGATGTATCTGTGCATGTCGCCGTATACTTCGATGTTTTTTATTACTTCGTTTTTGTATGCTTTCAGTCCGCAGTTGAAGTCGTGTAGGTTTTTTATGCCTGAGACTTTGCGGGCTGTGGCGTTGAATAGTTTTGTGGGGATGGTTTTTGTCAGGGGGTCGTAGCGTTTCTTTTTGTAACCCGATACAAGGTCGTAGCCATCTTCGGTTATCATTTTGTAGAGGATGGGAATTTCGTCGGGGCTGTCCTGAAGGTCTGCGTCCATTGTTATGACTACATTGCCTTTTGCTCGTTCGAATCCGCAATATAGTGCCGGTGATTTTCCGTAATTGCGACGGAATTTTATACCGTGAATGTTGTTGTTGCTTTTTTGCAGATTTTCTATTGTTTCCCAAGAGTCGTCTGTGCTGCCGTCGTTGATGAATATTATTTCGTATGTGTAGCTGTTGGCTTTCATCACACGCTCAATCCATGCTGTCAGTTCGGGCAATGATTCCGATTCGTTGTATAAGGGTATTATTACAGATATGTCCATGATTCCTATTTTTTATAAACTGCCAATGCTGTCAATGGTGCTAAGAATGTTGATGCAAATATGTTGCTTAATAAGTATTGTATGCAAATGTCGCTTGCACTTAAATTTGCTAAAATGTTGTATGTGTCGGTAAAGGCTTTTTTCATCTCTTCGCCTATTTCCATTGTTTGGTAGATGTCTATTTGTTCCTTGAATGCCGACAGGGCAACGCCATTGTCCATGTATTGAAAATATATGTAGCATGCTATTGCCGATAGTACCGCTGCACACATGTGTATGATTATCATCAGTGCCCATGAGCTGATGAAACTCAATCGGTTGCCGCACTCTTTTTTTCTGTATTTTATACCTAAATATCCTGCATAGATTGGTGATGTGATTAACAGTATGAGAAATATTAATGATATTTCGGGTGTCGTGAGGGCTTTTATGTAAATTGCAAATGTCGCAATCCACAATATGCCAAGTTGTGTGCCATATTTCATGGCTGCTTGTGTCAATGCATTGTTTCCTTTGTTCATGGCTCTCTATTTGTGTAGTAGCATTTATGTTGCAAAGATAACTTAAGTTAGGTGTAGAACAAAATAAGTTTGCTTGTTTTTTATATTGTGGCTCTGCTTGTTGTGTTGAAATTTCTATTCCGATGACTATAAAAATGGTTGTCTGAATCATTGTTTGAATCATTGTTTGTGCTTTTTGATGAACTTTTTTGCCGATTTTCTTGTATTTTGTGCAAAGGTGTATTATATTTGCCGATTGAAATTGTACGTATTGATATGAGACAATTAAAAATTACAAAAAGTATCACAAACCGCGAAAGCGCTTCGCTCGACAAGTACTTGCAAGAAATTGGCCGTGAAGATTTAATTACCGTCGAAGAAGAGGTAGAATTGGCACAGCAAATACGTAAGGGCAATCGTCAGGCGTTGGAAAAATTGACAAGGGCGAATTTACGTTTCGTAGTTTCCGTCGCAAAGCAGTATCAGAACCAAGGATTGAGCCTTCCGGACCTCATTAACGAGGGTAATCTCGGATTGATTAAAGCTGCAGAGAAATTTGACGAAACACGAGGATTCAAGTTTATCAGTTACGCAGTTTGGTGGATCAGACAATCTATTCTTCAGGCTCTTGCCGAGCAATCGAGAATTGTGCGCTTACCTTTGAACCAGGTGGGTTCTTTAAACAAAATCAGTAAAGCGTTCTCAAAATTCGAGCAAGAGAATGAGCGTCGCCCCTCGGCCGAGGAGCTTGCAGAGCAGCTCGACCTGCCGGTGGACAAGGTTGTCGATTCATTGAAAGTATCCGGTAGACACATTTCTGTCGATGCTCCATTCGTTGATGGCGAGGACAATAGCTTGTTGGATGTCTTGGTAAATGAAGATTCACCCATGGCTGACAACACTTTGGTAAACGAATCTTTATCGCGTGAGATTGACCGCGCACTCTCGACTTTGTCGGACAGGGAGAAAGAGATTATTCAAATGTTCTTCGGTATTGGTATGCAGGAAATGACGTTGGAAGAAATCGGCGATAAGTTCGGACTTACACGTGAACGCGTAAGACAAATTAAAGAAAAAGCTATCAGACGTTTGAAGCAGAATCAGCGGAGCAAATTGCTTAAATCCTATTTGGGATAAAATATTACGGTTATAAATTTGGCGGGCTGCACTTTTAAAAGTGCAGCCCGATTTGTTTTCTTGGGGTGATTGGCGTTTTTCGTGCTATTCTTTGTTAAAAGGTGTTCGGCTAATTTTGTTATCGCGATGATTTGTCTTATCTTCGCACCGAAATATTTGTATTTTGTTTAATTGTTATTAAATGATATGAAAAAATATTCTTTTGCAGCGATATTTTTGATGCTCTTTTGCTGTTGCGCGGTTTGTGTTGCAAAAAAGCCTAAGACTGTATATCTGATGGGGGTGTCTTACTCTTTTTCCGACTCGATAGTCTATTTTACCGAAATTCAGAAAATGGATAGTATTGTATTTGATGCCGAGCATAAATTTTTGCCCAATCGTCAGCATTATTCTTATGAATTGACCGATTATATGGCTTTGAAAGAGAATATGCCCGGTCGTCCCTCGGCGGTCTTTTATGCAAAGAAGTTGTCGGCTCTGCAAAAAAAAGAGGCTAAACTGAAAAAGAAACTTCTTAGAAAGAATAAGGCTGTTATGTATCTTGGTAATAAATTTTGCTTTACCCGTCCTTGATTTTCGTGGTGAAATATTGCAGATTGTTAGTAGCGTCGCTGTTTGTTCTTTTCTTTTGTGTCCTGTCACAAGGGTGTAAGGAGGCTGATGATGCAGGTGACGGCGGAGTGAGTGTGCTTGAACGTGGCGATTCGGCTGCTCGCACTGTGTTGGTGTACATTATGGGCGAAAATACTTTGGCTTATAATGTTGCCTATGATTTATATGAAATGAAACGCGGTGTATCCTCAATGCCGGATAACTGTTATCTTTTGGCTTTTGTCGATGATATGAGCAAGCCTTATATATGTCGTTTTTATCAAAATAAATCAGGTGAGGCTGTTTGTGATACGGTTTGCAGTTTTCAAGAGGATTTTTATTCTACCGATACTATAAAGTTCAAAGAGGTGTTGTCGTGGGTGTTGCAGGAGTTTCCTTCGGAACATTTTGGACTTGTGATGTGGTCGCATGGTACAGGTTGGCTGTATGATGCTCGCAGAAGTATTGGGGTCGATAATGGCAAAAATGTTTATGGTGATATTTTAAGCTCTTCGCAGTGGATGGAGGTAGAGGAACTTGCCGATGTTTTGAAGAATTTGCCTGTAAAGACTGATTTTGTTCTTTTTGATGCTTGTTTTATGCAGTGTGTCGAGGTTGCTTATGCTATGCGCGAGTCGGCCGATTGGCTCATTGGGTCGCCTGCCGAATTGCCGGCTAATGGTGCGCCATACGATAAGATTATGCCCTATATGTTCTCTTTTCCTTTTGATGCAAAGGGAATGATTGAGAGTTATAAGGATGGTTACCCCGAGGTTAGCGGTGTGTTGTTGTCGGCTGTAAATTGTCGGGCTGTTGAAAGATTTACAGAAGTTTCGGCGATGTTTATTCCATCATATTTTTCGCATGATTTGCAGATTGATGATTCTGATGTGTTTTCTTATTTGCCCGGCGGCTATTTTTCGTCGGTGATAGAGTATCCCGAATATTCGGACATGAACGGGCAGATGATGTTGCGTCTTCCTAATGATGCTTATCTGCTTTGGAAAGAGGCGTTTGACGCTGTTGTTCCTTATAAGGTGGCGTCGCGCAAGTGGTACTCGGGAATTAAGGCTGCCAACTATGTTGTGGATAATTTACAGTATGGTGGTCTTTCTATGTATGTACCGTGCAATGAAAGCCGTTATTCTGCTTTAAATGCCGGGTTTGGAAAGACTGAGTGGTACCGGGCTGCGGGGTGGAGTGGCGCCGGATGGTAGTTCGTTTTTAGAATTGCACGTGCAGCTGAATTCTTACGCCTTCTTTGTCGATGCCCGGATAGTTGCGGTAGGTGAGTCGGCGCACGTAATCTATTCTCAGTACACGGAAGATGTTTTCAACTCCGAGTGACAATTCCATGTAGGGGGTGTTGTTTAGGTAATGGTAGGTCTCGTCCTCGTATGGAAATTTGTATAGCGGGCCTGTGTTTGCGTTGTCGGGACGGTTTTTGTAACTTAAATTGCCAAACATTCCTCTGAACCCTACAACTTCGCGCCAATTTAGTTTTCTTATCAATGGCAGTCGGTTGAATATTAATCCGTTCATATAATATGTAAGGTCCCACGATGCGTATTCGTCGTTGAAAAATTCCATTGCGTTCATCAATGAGTATGATTCTCGTTGAATTGTGTATGAGAGGTTGGCATTGGGGATTATGAGTAGCGGGAAGGGTAC
>CAZXIQ010000083.1:0-7877 GCA_964640785.1 uncultured Bacteroidaceae bacterium
TTGAGCCTGCTCAGCTTGATGAACTTTCTATTGCTGTTGATATTAAAAAGTAATATTGAAAATAGGCTTTTAGGCGAGTGTGTCGAGTTTTTCAGGCACACTCGTTTTTATTTTATCGTCAGTTTTGTGCCGTCTGTGTGAACTTTGGCCTTGCCGCCGTTCTTTAGTTTTCCGAAGAGTATCTCTTTGGTTAATAATCTTTTCAGATAGTGTGTTACCGTGCGTTCCATTTCTCGGGCGCCGTATTCTTGGGAATAGCCTTTTTGTAGCAGTAGTTCTTTTGCTGCGTTGCTGATATTAAGGCTGATGTTCTTGCGATGTAGTTTCTCTTCGAGCTCACGAAGTTTTTTGTCGAGTATCATGTTTGCTGTTTTTTTGTCCATTCGGTTGAACGGTATTATGCTTGATAATCGGTTTAAAAATTCGGGTTTGAATGTCTTTTTTACTTCTCGCAGTATTGTTGTTTCGTTGTTTGCGGTGCCGGAAAAGCCGATGGGTGAGTGTTGTATGTATTCTGCTCCGGCATTTGAGGTCATTATTAATATGATGTTGCGAAAATCGGATTTACGGCCTTTGTTGTCGGTGAGTATGGCGTAATCCATCACTTGTAGCAGCAGATTGAATATGTCGGGATGGGCTTTTTCTATTTCGTCGAGCAGAAGTATGCAGTTTGGGGTTTTGCGGATGGCCTCTGTCAGAAGTCCGCCTTCGTCGTAACCTATGTAGCCTGCGGGAGAGCCTATAAACTTGGCTACGCTGTGTTTTTCGCTATATTCGCTCATGTCGAATCGTAGCAGTTCTGTTTTTAATTCTTGGGCAAGTACTTTGGCTGTCGCGGTCTTGCCGGTGCCTGTGGTGCCTACGAAGAGGAAACTTGCTATGGGGCGATTTTCGTCGAGCAGCCCGGCGCGAGACATTTGTATTGTTTCTACTATTTGCTTTATGGCTTTCTCTTGTCCGTATATTTGTGAGGTGATGCGTTCTTGCAGGCTTGCAAGTGATTTGTTGTTTTTCTCTTCGATGTGAGTGATGCTTAATTTATATTTTTGTGAAACTATTTTGTTTATAAGTTCTTTGTTTACAATGTGTTTTTTGTTTGCAGAGGGATGAAGTTCGCAGTATGAACCGGCCTCGTCTATAAGGTCTATGGCTTTGTCGGGTAGTGCGCGGTTGCCAATGAATCGTGCGGCGATGTTTACAGCATATTCTATAACATTCTTTTCGTATTTTACTCCATGAAATTTTTCGTATGCTCCCTTTGTCTTTTCTAATATTTTTATGCTTTCTTCGATGCTTGGTTCTGTAATATCTATTTGCTGAAAGTGGTTGATAATGCTGCTGTTATGTGCAAGGCGCTTGTTGTACTCTTCGTGGGTTGTTGCGCCTATGAAGTGTAGCTCTTTTTTATCCAAATAGGGCATTAGTATGTTCGATGTGTCTATTGGCGAGTCGTTGTTATGTGCCGTTCCAATAAGGTTGTGTATTTCGTCTATGTATATAATGGCCTTGCTTTTGTTGGGTATTCCGTTTATAAAGGCTCTTATACGTTGTTCAAAGTCTTCGCGAAACAGTGTTTCTGTTGTTATATAGCTTGGGTCTATTTTGTATATTTTGCAGCCTTGCAGTCTTTGTGGTATGTTGCCCGATTTTATGATGGCAGCGAGGCCATAGACGAGTGTGCTTTTTCCAACACCGGGCTCGCCTATGTAGAGTGGATTGTTTTTATCTTTTCTGCATAGTACTTGTACGGTTCGTTCGAGCTCTTTGTGACGAAATACACAGGGCGTGTACTCGGATATTTCTTCGTTCAGACAGGTTGCGTGGTGTTGCCATGTGTCGGGTTGAATTTCTTTGCTTATCTCTTCTAATTCTTCGTAGCAATCGTATTGTGTTGTAAGTTCGTCAAGAAATTGAGGTATGCAACTTTGTATTGTTTGTTTGAGGGTTGATGCTGCCCATGATTCTTGTAGGTTGAGCATGCCTTGAACCACATGTTGTATTGTCATTTTTCCGGCTCCCGAACATTGAATTATTTTATAGGCGTAATTTATCATTTCGTTCATTTGAAACGATAATTCTTGTGAATATTCATTTTCAGAGGGGATTCTTTTTATCTCTTTTTCGAGATATTCATTGACGCGGTGACGCAATTCTGCGCTGTCGCACATGCACTGTTCGAGTGCAATGCAGAATGGCTCTTGTTGCAGCATGGCGTTGAGTATGTGTTCGGGGGTTACATATTCGTGGCGATAAAATTTTGCCGCATCGAGTGCTGTTGCAAGTATTTCGTTGAATGAGTTTGCGTATTTCATTGGGGTTGTTCTTCTTTGACCTCATTATTTATAACAATTATATGTGCGGTTTTGTTCGTTTCGCTTTGTCGAAGAGGTAAATTAAAACAACTTTTTGTATATTCGCAGAAAATAACAGATTAATAACTTTTTATAATAATTTTATTATGAAACTTTTAGGAAATATTTTGTGGCTTTTGTTTGGTGGCCTTGAGTGTGCGTTGGGCTATTTTTCAGGTTCATTAGCATTGTGTGTTACAATTATCGGCATTCCTTTCGGTATTCAGACTTTTAAGTTGGGGTTGCTCTGTTTGTGGCCTTTTGGCTCTACGGTGAGTGAATCGACTGAAAGTAGTGGTTGTATAAGTGTTCCCATGAATATAATCTGGCTTATTTTCGGAGGGTTATACACATGTGTAGCTCATCTGTTTTTCGGAATATTATTGTGTTTGACTATTATTGGAATTCCTTTTGGCAAACAGCATTTTAAAATGGCTTTATTGTCGCTGTTGCCTTTTGGAAGAAATGTAAATGTTTCCATTTAATTATTTCGTACGGTAATTTGTTGAATTTAAACCCTTTAT
The DNA here is from genome assembly GCA_964640785.1 of uncultured Bacteroidaceae bacterium. GTDB lineage: Bacteria > Bacteroidota > Bacteroidia > Bacteroidales > Bacteroidaceae > HGM04593. The sequence continues at coordinate 2,876 of CAZXIQ010000083.1, forward strand.
TAATCTTATATATATGATTCATGATAATAGATATTATGTTTAATAGGATTTGAAGTTTATTATATTGCACTACTTTTTTCGTGGATTGATATATATTTTGAAATAAAATTAGCTCCTACATACACATTTATAAATATTTGTGTATGTAGGAGCTAATAATTGCGTGAACAATTTATATTTGAGGGATTTTTCGGTTAGGTTTCTAATTTACATAAATTTTTTCTGTATTTCCTTTTCGACGAATAATATAAATACCTTTGCTTAGTTGAGGTTTCTCTTCTATATTGCCTTTGTACACACAATTACCTGTAAGAGAATATATTTCGACAAACGTATCATTTTCGGTTCCTGTGTTGTGTATTGAATTTGTGCCAAGCACCACATCTTGTTTCGCCGAAAAATCCGATTCATCGCCGTTGCCCAATGCTCTTACATGATAGCGATATTTGCCTATGGTCAGCTCTTTGAAAAGGTAATATGTTTCTGTGGTATTATATCTGCCGATGTATGTTTCGTGTTCGGTGCTTATTTGGCTTATGGTAATGTCGTCGATGTAAATGCGTGATTTTCCGTTGGTTGTGCTCTCTGTTGAGAATATTACGCAAGCCGCACCACCCTCTTTGGGGAATTGATATTCGTATTTTGTCCATTCGTTGCCGATATTGAATGTTGTGTCTTTCGATGCATCGCTGTCAATATATTCCGACTGAATGGTCAGCTTAACGTCTCCGTCTGTTGCAAGGTATTTTTTTGCAATGAAAGTGACTGTTATCTCTCCGTTGTAGGATGTGTTGAAATTTGGGGTGACAAGTTCGCCATATTCATTTGAGCTGCCTATGCGCAATACTCCTGTTTCGCTCCACAGATTCAGTCCGTACCATCCGTCGTTTATTGTGTAATTGTTTATATCTTGGGTAATGTCGGTGTTGGAGCGGTTGCATTCCAAGAAGTCTTCTGTAATCAAATATTTAACATCACCCTCGCCATCTGGTACTGTCTCTAACGAGAATAGTTCAATGTCGTAGGATTGTGCATTTTCAACAGTTTCCCATCGTGCCTTAAAACTGCTTTCTGTAATTTCTTGAGGTTGCAAGATGTTGGGTGCTTGCAGTTTATCCCACATGAACGAAAATGTTATAATACCATTATGTTGAACAATGTTTTTTATTGATTTACTCATATAGCCTCCGGTGTAGACTTTTGCGGCAGGTGTGCTTGTGTCTGTGAGTTCACTGTTTCCGGATGTTCCCGGCCACACATCACCGCGCAGATTCTCTTCGTATTCGGCCGTTGTGTTTGCTCTATAAAATGTAAGTTGTTTGTTGTCTGCGGGAATAATTGTGTAGCGCTGTCTGGCAATATTGTTGTTCACTTCGTTCTCTTTCCAAATATCTTCGGAATAATCGACATGTATTATCAACATGCCGCTATTGTATATATGTGCATCATAGCTCTCGGCCTGTCTGTTTTCAAGAATGTAATATTCATTGCTGTTGGCATTGTTTACAATTTTGTACCCTATTCCGCCCGATGTTAATGCTTTTAGACTATAATAGCCACGCTCGTTTATTGTTTGTAATTTTCGCCACCCCATAAAGTCTCTTTCGTATGCGCTGTAACCTATTGGTACATAACCATCGAGGTTGTAACAGCCATAGTCCATAAGGTCCCAATAGTCCATTCCGAAGTTTGAATAGATGCGTCCCGACGTGTCATAAAAGTCGGGTAATCCCAAACAATGGGAAAATTCGTGGCAGCATGAACCTATTCCGTCAAGTTGTGGTCCGTCGTTTCCTTCGGTCGCTTCGTTAAAGGCAAGTTCGCTGCTTGTGGCATATGTATTTATGGTTACGCCGTCGAGTGTCATTGCTTTATTTGTTGCGGATAGTGTCCATTGATGTGGCCATATGGTATTTTCGGGTGCGCCTGACGATTCGGCGTAGCCGGCATATATGCAATATACAAACTCGACCTCGCCATCGCCATCGTTGTCAAAAATGGAGAAGTCTACTTTGTCGTCAAGAGCAGCACATGCCTCGGTAATCATTTCTTCGGGGTGATTATCGTCACCGACTTTGTTGTTTCCGCCATAATACTCCATATTGTTGGCAAGTGTCACAATATCAAGTACAATGAAATTGGGGCGAAAAAGTGAATCGGATTGATTGATGAAGTAGTCGCGTACGCTGCCAATGCCTTTACCGTGCAGTCCGACGAAGTTGCTACCGTTGTAGTTTTTTTCGATAAGGCTTTTTTCGTATGTAAATGCTGCATCTTTGAATTGTACCAATATGACGGGAATGTTTATTTCTCCGATGGGGCTTATGGATTGCTTGATTGCCGACTCGGTGAATGGTTCGGTGGTGGTCACGCCTTTTGTGGATGTTTCACGACGTTGCTTGGCAATGGAACTGAGTCTCTGCTCTACCCTGCTGTATGTATTTGTCGCCAATAGTGATAGTTCTTGCATTGTGCGCTCGCCTTTGTTGTGTGCCAAGAAGTTGGCGCTTATAAGCTCGCCTTGTTCTGATAGTGTGGCATAGAAAAAGTCGCCGTTTGTTCCGCGCACAATGGGCTTGCCATCTTCGGTACAATAGTAATGGAAATATTCGTCGCCTGTCTGAAATATTTTCAGTACGCTGCCATCGGACTGTTTTATGTTGCGTAATGTGCGGTCGGCGGGCTTTGCCAACAGTGACAATGGCAGTATCAGGAATATTGTAAAAAGTATAAGATTTCTTGTATGCATATAAATTGTGGATGTGTGGTTTTAGTATGTAATGACGGCTTTTTCCTCTTTTTCTTATCCCAACCAATTCATTGCTGATTGTTTTAATTTTTCAAACCATTCAGTTTCGTTCTTACAAGTTTTTACCAATTCATTTGAATATTCAAAAAAATTGCGAACATGGTTGGGAGTCGGAGTGTAACTTACTTTATAACTATCTTCTAGCATTTTTTGAAAGATTTTTAAGGGCAATGGGACAATAGTAGATTTACCTCCATAATATGAGATATTCAGACTATGAAGTGCATAAAAATGAGCAACACATGCTTCGTTAATATTGGGAGCCACAAATAGACAATAACATGGTTTCCCACTTGCTTTCTTTATTTTACCCAAATGACGGCTTACAGGCTCGCCTTCCATATCATATTGTTTCTGACCATTAGCCATTGTTACTTCAACAGAAAGCATATAATCGCCATAGTCGCAAACTATATCTGCCATATTTCCTTGCGCAGTGGAAAGTGGATTGCCAAAATCATCAAAATTCAAATTGGCTTTAATTTCTCCACCATCAAGCATCGTCATAGCTCTCCATGTATTCCATTCAAGCATTAAAGGAGCATCGTATAATTCATTATTTTCTATTTGTTTGAATGTATTTTGAATATCATCATATAATTTGTAGTCCTTGATTTCTCGTACTTGTTTCTCTATTGTTTCGGTTTTGCGGGCTTCCGTGCAATCGAATAACAAATCTTTTAGTTCTTCAATTGTTGTACTTTGAGGGATTCGTATTCCTTTAAACTCTGTACTCAGTCGTTCTATGAGCATTTGCTTATTATCTGTTAACAATTGAGGGTATTCTGCATTACCAAGATAAGCAACATAATTTTGTTCATCGTCTACAAAACAGGGTTCACGGTCAATTGTATTTAAGATATAATCGACATCAGCTATACGCTCATGAATGATACTCAAAGATTTTCCTATATGAGAAACATTAACCAACCCCGTTGCCCGTAAATAACGAAAACAGGCATCTGCGTAATCACGTATATTGCTGGATTGTGTTTTTAGGAATTTATCTAAAGAACGGTCATTGCTTTCTCTTGTTTTGATATTTCCATTATCTATGCGTTCCGCATAGATTGCCCGTAATTCATTATATAAATATTCCGTTTTGAATGTGCGATAATTTTTTTTGTTTTTTGCTTTCGCCATTCGAAACAATTCTATCTTGTGAACAATCGTTTCAAAATCATGCCAATTAGTTAATTGCATCCCGAAGATTTGGAGCTCATCAAATTTCAATGTTCCCATTGTGCGGACTAAACGGAGCATTTCCAAATATGGCTTTACACAAAAGGCAGCAGCATTTTGTGTGGGTTTGTGAAAAGGAGACGGTACTTGAAACTTTAACATCTGTCGAAGAAATACCTCTTCTTTGCGTTTGGAACGTAAAAGAGAAATACCCGCAGGGGTTAATGAAATTGTTGGAGTAAGAGTGACAAAGCCTAATGATTTTGGGGCGCGATTTATTCTGTCTCTTGCACTAAAAGCTGGGTCATTTTCTCCCTTTCCATTGAAGAATTGTTCATCACGCAATATATTCATAAAACCGCATTGCGTTTCATTATTCCACGGTTTTCCTGCATAATGCTTTATAAGCAATTCTATTTCTGGTATCATTTTCTCCGGTGTTCTCGGAGAAGTTGTTAAAAACAATAATTGACTATTTATTCGTGCCATAAGGTTGGGTTGCTTCAAATAATCTTAATTGAGTTGTCTCGGGTTCTTTATATGTATTGTAAACAGTGGAATAGACACGAGTATCAACCCATGATTTTCTATAATTAACAACCACTATATGCTTTGCTGTGGCTTTAAATCTATTTCGTATGTTTACGGCATATTTTTTTTCATATTCATCGATTATATATCCTTTATATAAATGTTCTGTCAAAGGAGTTTTTCCTATTACCATTAGAGCTTTACATGGAAGATTTATAAAATCATTAGCTAACCGTATATGATTCTCGTCGTTAAAGCCATCTTTATATTTTTCGTTTCCATAATCAGAGAATACACAATCATAAGGAGGGTCAAGAAATACAAAATCATCTGATTTACACATGTTAAATACTTCGCTATAATCAGTGTTCAAAATGTTCGCACGTTGCAGTAATTTACTATGTGATAATGTTACAGAGGCTGTGTTAAGATGTTGATAACGTCCAAAAGGAACATTGAATTCTCCGCGTGCATTATAAC
>CAZXIQ010000084.1:0-7706 GCA_964640785.1 uncultured Bacteroidaceae bacterium
TTTTACCATTTTCACCACCCGTGCCGATACAATATTCGGAGTAACATTCATGGTTCTTGCTCCCGAGAGCGAGCTTGTTGCCGAGCTTACAACTCCCGAGCAAAGCGAGGCTGTGAAGGCTTATATAGAGCGTACTAAGAAAAGAACCGAGCGCGAGCGTATGGTAGACCGTTCGGTAACAGGTGTGTTTACAGGCTCTTATGCAATAAACCCCATTACCGGCGAAGAGATTCCCGTGTGGGTGAGCGACTATGTACTTTCGGGCTACGGAACAGGTGCCATTATGGCTGTGCCCGCGCACGATAGTCGCGACTATGCATTTGCCAAACATTTCGGAATTGAGATACGTCCCCTCATCGAGGGTTGCGACGTAAGCGAGGAGAGTTTCGATGCCAAAGAGGGTATAATAATTAATTCTCCCACTGCGCAGTTTGCATCGTGTGGGCTTTCGCTCAACGGCCTTACGGTGGTCGAGGCTATTGCTGCCACAAAAAAATATGTGGCCGAGAATAAGCTGGGACGCATAAAGGTTAATTATCGCTTGCGCGACGCAATATTCAGCCGCCAGCGCTACTGGGGCGAGCCTTTCCCCATATATTACAAGAACGGCATCCCCTGTCACATTCCCGAGGAGTGTCTGCCTCTTGAACTTCCCGAGGTTGAGAAATTCCTTCCCACAGAGAGCGGCGAGCCGCCTTTGGGACACGCTAAACGTTGGGCTTGGGACACGGTGAACCTTTGTGTGGTCGATAAAGCTCTTGTGGACGAAAAGACAATATTCCCCTTAGAACTTAACACAATGCCCGGCTTTGCAGGCTCCAGCGCATACTATCTGCGTTATATGGACCCCAAGAACGGCAAGGCTCTTGTGGACGAAAATGTCGATAAATATTGGCAGAATGTAGACCTCTACGTCGGCGGAACAGAGCATGCAACCGGTCACCTTATATATTCACGTTTCTGGAATAAATTCCTCTTCGACCTTGGTTACAGTGTTTGCGAAGAGCCTTTCAAGAAGCTTGTCAATCAGGGAATGATACAGGGACGTAGCAACTTTGTCTATCGTGTGAAAGACACAAATACATTTGTGTCGTTGAACCTTTCAAAAGATTACGACGTTACTCCGTTGCATGTGGATGTGAACATCGTGTCGAACGACGTGCTTGACATTGATGCTTTCCGCGCATGGCGTCCCGAATACAAAGATGCCGAATTTATTCTCGAAAATGGTAAATATATTTGTGGCTGGGCTATCGAAAAGATGAGCAAGTCTATGTATAATGTGGTGAATCCCGACACGATTGTCGAGAATTTCGGAGCCGACACGCTGCGTCTTTACGAAATGTTCCTCGGTCCCCTTGAGCAGTCGAAACCTTGGGACACAAACGGCATTGACGGTTGCCACCGTTTCCTCAGAAAAATATGGAACATCTTCTTCGACCGCGAGGACAATCTGCAACTGACAGACGAAGAGCCCACACGCGAAGAGCTTAAGGCTATACACCGCCTCATAAAGAAAGTGTCCGAAGATATTCCTGCATTCTCGTATAACACCACTGTCAGTGCGTTTATGATATGCGCCAATGAGCTTGCCTCGCTCAAGTGCAACAAACGTGCGGTGATGGAGCTTTTTGTTATTGTCCTTTCGCCTTTTGCTCCTCACATGTGCGAGGAACTTTGGTCGGTGCTTGGACACGACACTTCAGTGTGCGATGCAGAGTGGCCTGCATGTAACGAGGAGTATCTGAAAGAGGATAGTGTGAAATATACAATATCTTTCAACGGAAAGGCACGTTTCACAATGGACTTTGCAACCGAGGCTGCCCGCGAAGATATTGAGGCTGCTGTCCTTGCCAACGAAATGACACAAAAATATCTCGATGGTAAGTCTGTTAAAAAGATAATCGTTGTTCCCAAGAAAATTGTGAACATTGTTTTTGGATAAAAATAAAACGGGGGTGTGTCAAAAATTTATTTTGACACACCGTCAAGTTCAAATTGTTTAAATTATTGTTTTTATGGGTGGTTTTAATATTCCGAAAAAGAGTATTCTGCTTGAAGCAAGGGAGTATGTGATGATAACCTTGGGCCTTATCATCTATGCTTTCGGATGGGTGTTTTTCCTTCTTCCATTTAAATTGGTTTCGGGCGGTACGGCCGGTATTGGCGCTATCATACAGTATGCTACCGGCTTTCCCATGCAGTATACATATTTTATAATAAATATTATACTGTTGTTTATTGCAGTCAAGGAGCTTGGAATAAGGTTCTGTGTAAAAACAATTTATGCAGTTTTTACACTTACATTCTGTCTTGAACTTGTACAAGAGTTGCTCTATTCGTACAACTTCGACGCTTTGTCGGTGTTGGGTCAAGAGGCTACATTCGAGGCGAGTATCATTGGAGCTTGTTTCTGCGGAATGGGTATAGGGCTCTGTTTCGTGAATGGTGGCAGTACGGGTGGTACGGATATTATTGCGGCTATTATAAATAAATACCGCGATGTGAGCCTCGGGCGTGTCATCATGTATATTGATGTGGCTGTCGTGCTAAGCAGTGGATTTATTTTTGGTAGCAGTGAGCTTTCCAAAGTGTTCTATGGCTTGATAACTTTGCTTATATCTGCAACTATGCTCGACTATGTTGTAAATAGCAATCGTCGTCTGGTGCAGTTCCTTATTTTCTCTAAAAAGTATAATGAAATTTCGCAATATATAACCAAAGAGATGCATCGTGGTGTGACATTGCTCAATGGTGTGGGGTACTATACTAAGGAGGATACTAAGGTTGTTGTCACCATGATGCGTGCAACCGAGTCGGCCGAGGTGTTCAGAATTGTGCACGAAATTGACCCTTGTGCGTTTATTACGCAGTCGCGTGTGACGGGTGTCTATGGTGCCGGATTTGATAAAATAAAGGTGAAAAAATGAAACTCGTATTTGCTACAAACAATAAGCATAAGCTCGAGGAAATGCGTGCTATTCTTGGTGGTAAGGTGGAACTGTTGTCGCTTGCCGACATTGGTTGCTACGACGATATTCCCGAAACGGCCGAAACTCTCGAAGGCAATGCTGCCATAAAGGCGCGACATATTTACGAAAAGTACTCTGTTTCGTGCTTTGCCGACGATACGGGGCTCGAAGTTGATGCTCTCGGCGGTGCGCCCGGCGTCTATTCTGCCCGTTACGCAGGTGAAAATAACGACTCCGAGGCGAATATGCAGAAATTGTTGGAAAATTTAACAGGAAAAAGTGACCGCCGCGCACAATTTCGTACGGTTATTGCGTTAATAATAGATGGAGAGGAAAAACTTTTTGACGGAGTGGTACGCGGTACAATATCCACAGAACGTAAAGGTGACGCGGGGTTCGGGTACGACCCTCTGTTTGTTCCCGAAGGGTATGATGTAAGTTTTGCCCAGATGTCGTCCGAACAGAAAAATGCAATAAGTCACCGTTCGCGTGCCGCTTCGGCACTTAACGATTATTTGCAGACACTATGAAAAAAAGAACCTTTGTATCGCTGATGTTGATATTTTTTTCGCTTTCGTGGCTTTGTGCCGCAATAGGCGATTGGCGAGTGCATAACTCTTATCGTTACGCGACAAGTTGTCGTTTGATGGATGGTAAAGTCTATGTGCTTGGTGAGGGTAATCTATACTCCTATAACAAGGAGGATAGCGAACTGCGCACTTACGACCATATTAACACGCTCAGTGATGTGAAGGTTGCCTGTATAGAGTACAGCGATGCGATTGATGCGCTTGTTATTGTATACGAGAATGCGAATATAGATTTACTGTATGACGACGAGACGCTTTACAATATTTCCGATTTTAAGAATAAAACTCTTGCCGACAAGCAGATAAACAACTTGCAGGTGGCCGACACAATGGCCTATATATCTACAAACTTCGGGGTGGTGACGCTTAACCTGAAAAAGCAGGAGTTTGGAAATACATATACGCTCAATCGCAATGTGAACAGTGTCGCTCTGTTCGACGGCTATCTTTTTGTGTGTACTCCCGATGGGCTTTTCCGTGGTAACCTTGGCGATAATCTTCTCGACAATAAGAATTGGAAACAGTTGTTCAAATATCCTGTTACTGCGCTCGGCTGTTACGCCGGTGAGTTGTACGGCATATTGCCTAATTTCGGCTTTTACAAATTTGACATTGACGGCCGTTTTGCGCAGATGTTGAAGAACGACGGCAATGAGAGATTTTCCTATATGCACGTCGATGGTGACAAAATGTATGTAGGTACAGCGTCGAAAGTGTATGTGTACAGTTCGCCCGATGAGTATGTGGCGTATGCGTTGCCCGAAAATACGCTTTATTTGCAGCCCGACGGCAACGATTTTTGGAGTTGCAACGGTGCCGACGGCCTTTCGCGCCTCTCGTTTAAAGATGGCAAACTTTACGAATCTCTTGGCGAGGTACAGTCCAACAGCCCTATTAGAAACTATTGTGAATATCTCAATTTTACTTCCGATGGTAATCTGCTTGTTGCCGGTGGTAATATAAACTATCTTGATGTGACCTTCTACGATGGAACGGTGATGATGTTCGATGGCGATGAATGGCTTAATTTTCAAGAAAAAGAGGTTAAGGCTGCCACAGGGCTTAACTATCACAATGTTACCTCTGTTGTTGAAGACCCTCGCGAGAAAGGGCACTTCTTTGCAAGCTCTTTCGGATACGGGTTGTACGAATTTCGTAACGGCGAGTTTGTGAAGCATTATAATCACGAAAATTCAGAACTGCGCTCTGTGCATAGCAGCGGAGTATACATGAATCGCTATGTTCGTGTACCCCGTATAAAATACGATGCTGCGGGTAATCTGTGGGTAATAAATACCGGTACTCAGGAAATTATAAAGGTGTTGAAAAACGACGGTACGTGGACATCGTTGCCCTATAAAGATATTGTCAAACGTCCTACGATGGTCGAACTTCTTTTCGACTCACGCGGATGGTTGTGGCTGACCTCTCTTCAGGCCGATGCGGGTCTTTTTTGTGCAAAAATGAATAATACCCCATTCGATATTAGCGACGATGAAACAAAATTCATATCTGCCCATTTTAAGAATCAGGATGGAACAAGCTACGTTATTGACGAATTGTTTGCTTTTGTCGAGGACCGCAACGGGCAGATGTGGATAGGTACAAACGCCGGGCTGTTTGTTCTTACCAATCCCAAAAAATTCTTCGACAGCAACGTTACGTTCAATCAGATAAAAGTGCCGCGTAACGACGGTACAGGTCTTGCCGATTATCTTTTGAGCAATGTTGCCGTTCAGGCAATATGTGTCGATGGTGCCAACCGTAAATGGGTGGGAACAAAAGATAATGGTCTCTATTTGATAAGCGCCGATGGGCTTGAGACTATTCACCATTTTACAACCGAAAATTCTCCGCTTCCCTCTAATGGCATTGTAAGCATTGCTGTCGATGCGACGAGTGGCGAGGTGTTTATTGGTACTAATGCAGGACTTGTAAGCTACATGGGCGACGCAACCGAGCCGTCGGCTGCTCTTGACGAAAATTCCCTCCATGCTTATCCCAATCCTGTGCGCGAAAATTATGCAGGTGAAATTTCTGTGACAGGCTTTACAAAGGATTGCAATGTGAAGATTACCGACTCTGCCGGCACACTTATTTACGAGACAACATCCACCGGTGGACAAATTACTTGGAACGGTTGCAACATGCGCGGCGAACGTGTGGGCGCAGGTGTGTATTATGTGCTTGCTTACGACGAGAGCGGCAACGAGGGTGCGGCAACGAAAATTCTGATAATAAGATAGTTTGTGAATTGTTGAAAAATACAAAAAGACTGTCCATCGAAAATTCTGTGGACAGTCTTTTGCTTTGCAACGAAGAATTAATGGTAAATTGCCGTTGAATAAAAAGCATCGGGGCACAAAAACAGCCCCGATGCAATAAATTAAATAATTGAACGCGCTACGTATTTATTTATCTGTTACAGGACGAATGCTACGCCCGCTGTCGCGGTAGTTCGGATAGAGGTTGAGGTTACCGCCGTAGAAGTCGAGGCTGTACGCGCCCTGCGCATCACTCTCGTAGGGCGTAGAACTCCAATAGCAGCCATCGCTACCGTCGTTGTTAAGCGATGACTCGTAGCGATAACCCGCAGCGGGAAGAAATATGCTGTTACCATTTATTTCACTTGTTACCTTGTAGCCCTCTACACCGTTTACATCAATCCACTGCCATATGCAGTTCGCGCTTAGTTCTAGCATTTCTGCTTTTGTGGGCATACGCCAGCTGCCGCCCCAGTTGGCGGTGGCAGCGTCGTATATGGGGTTACCCGAAATATCACCTATGCCCTTTCTCCAAGTTTTACAGTTTTCATATGTATATGTACTTTTAGGTGTTGTTTCACCCCAAGCAAAGTAATATTGTTTTTTATATTCAAAAATGTCTGTTTTTAACAACTAATAAGGCTATTTATTATTTATCACGTAGAGTAAAATATCCACGTAACAAAATATAGTTTAACGGTACTGTAATTAATATTGTTAATATATATGCTAATCTCTCTTCATATTCACAGGCCTTCACAAAGATATCAAGTATATTTGCTCGTAATACAAAACAATTAAAAAGATGAATTGCGAGTACGCTTATAAAATTCATCACACCCATAGAGGCACGAAAAGTCCATAAGGTAGTAAAAACAAAATTTAATATCAAGCTCACAAAATATCCTACAATCATTGCAATTGAGTAAGGAACTATAAACAGCATCAACCAATACACAGTAACATCTACAATTGTACATAATATCCCCACTACTGCAAATCGCAATAAGGAGTACTCGGACATGATTTTTCGCAGAAAAAGGAAAATAGAAAACATAATTTATTACAAAAATGTACGGTAGAAACCTTTATCGGCAAATGCAATCATATCTTTATCGCCATTGCTATCCCCATAAGCAAAAAGAACATAACTATCTCTTTCGGGAAATTCTTTTAGTATGCGACGTACCTTCTCTTTGCCATAACAATTTGGAGTGGCAAATTTACCAGTTATCAATCGTTTATCATCATATCCCAACTCGGTAGCTAACACCACATCTACTCCAAGAGCATCAGCAAAATAACGTACCCAATTTATTGCACTGGCACTTACCACAATAACAGTATTTCCTTCTTCTTTATGTCGGCGCAGGCAATCTACTGCCTCCTTTTTCAGCAATCCTTCCCCCTTTTCGATAAAAAAACGTTCTGCCATACTGTTGAATAGGTCGATTGATGTTCCCTTGAAAAGAGACGCGAACAATCTCTCTTTTGCCTTCCAATTTGGGTATAGACGTAATTTGTACAACAGCAAGAATGGTGAACATTTGAGGACAGCGTACAAAACTTCCATTTTCCCTAATGTATATACCGAGAATTCAAGAAATGAATCCCCATTTATCAATGTACCGTCAAAATCGAATGCAGCTATTACACGTTTTTTGCACATAAAAGAGTCAATCAAAATACAATATCACAAGAAACATTATAACCCAAAATGCTATACACGTCTGGATAAACCGATCTTTAACTAAAATTTTTGTGGGACTGTAACAGTTCATTTCAACAACGGCCAATTGCAGGAAGCGCAATATGCCTAATATAACAAATATCGATGTTACATAAAGATAGTTGTTTTGTATTCTATCAACCACAGAATC